>MGSF01000013.1:16067-48236 GCA_001798715.1 Deltaproteobacteria bacterium RIFCSPLOWO2_02_FULL_50_16
CATGCAAGACGCCACGGCCCAAATGGCCATTCTGCAATTTATGCAGGCCCAATTAAAGCAGGTCGCCGTCCCCACCACCGTGCACTGTGATCACCTAATCCGCGCCCATCAAGGGGCCAAGGCGGACATGGAAGTTGCCTTAAAGGAAAATCGGGAGGTCTACGACTTTTTAAAAAATGCCAGCGCCAAGTATGGAATCGGATTTTGGAGGCCCGGGGCAGGGATTATTCATCAAGTCGTCCTAGAAAATTATGCCGTTCCCGGAGGACTCATGATCGGAACGGACTCCCACACCCCCAATGCCGGTGGCCTGGGGATGTGTGCGGCGGGTGTCGGCGGCGCTGATGCGGTCGATGTCATGGCCGGGATGCCCTGGGAGGTTCTCCAACCCAAGCTTATCGGAGTCAAATTGACCGGTGAGTTGTCGGGCTGGACGGCCCCCAAGGACATCATCCTTTATGTCTGCGGCAAGCTCACCGTCAAGGGAGGCACCAACCGCATCATCGAATACTTCGGCCCCGGCACCGAGACCATCAGTGGCACAGGGAAGGCCACAATCTGTAACATGGGGGCCGAACTGGGGGCCACGTGTTCAACCTTCCCCTATGACAAAAAGATGGAGGCCTATTTAAGATCTACACGACGAGGGAAGCTGGCCGATATTGCCAATCAAAACGTTCGCCTCTTAACTGCCGATCCCGAGGTCTTAAAAAATCCAAAAAAATTCTTTGACGAGATCATTGAGATCAATCTTTCCAAATTGGAGCCGCACATCGTGGGCCCTCACACCCCCGACCTGGCGCGCCCCGTCTCACAGATGACCAATGACGTCAAACACCATAACTACCCGGCATCCCTCAAGGCCGCCCTGATCGGCAGTTGCACCAATTCCTCCTACGAGGATATCTGCCGCGCCGCCGATGTGGCCACACAGGCCCTCCAACACAAGACCAAGACAAAGATCCCGCTGATGGTGACCCCGGGAAGCGACCAGGTCTTTGCTACGATCCAACGCGACGGTCAGATGGAAAAACTGGAGGCCATCGGGGCCAAGGTCTTGGCCAATGCCTGCGGGCCCTGTATTGGACAATGGCAGCGCGACGACATCCAAAAGGGCGAACCCAACTCGATCATCACCTCATTTAACCGAAATTTTCCGGGGCGTAACGATGCCAATCCCAATACACTCGCCTTTATCGGCAGTCCGGAGATCGTCGTTGCTTATGGCCTGGCCGGACGGTTGGATTTCAATCCCTTAACAGACAGTTTGACCACCGCCCAAGGAAAAAAATGGCGACTCTCAGCACCTAAAAAGGCCCCGGACCTGCCTCCAGAAGGGTTTGCCGAGGCCCGTGATGGTTTCCTCCCTCCCTCCGATCAACCGGACTCCATCAGTGTCCAGGTGGCCCCCGATAGCCAACGCCTTCAAATACTTGCCCCCTTTACCCCCAACGACCCTGAGGATTATGCAAAGATGCCTCTTCTGCTCAAAACAAAGGGCAAAACAACCACGGACCATATCTCTCCCGCCGGTCCCTGGCTCCGCTACAGGGGACATCTGGACAAAATTAGTGACAATATGTTTACCGGGGCCATCAATGGTTTTTCCGAACAGCGCGGGACCACAAAAAATCTCGACACCGGAGAAGATAATCTCCCCGTCCCTGCCGTAGCCCGCGCCTACAAGGCAGCCCATCAGCGCTGGGTCGTCGTCGGGGATGAAAACTATGGCGAGGGAAGCAGCCGTGAACACGCCGCCATGTCTCCCCGTTATCTGGGGGCCGCGGCCATCATGGTCAGAAGTTTCGCCCGCATCCACGAAACCAATCTCAAAAAACAGGGTCTTCTTCCGCTGACATTTAAAAATTCCAAGGATTATGACAAGGTCCGACAAACGGACGAAATCACCATCCATGACCTGGATCAATTGGCCCCCGGCCAACCCGTCAGGGCCACATTTCATCACGAGGATAACACGGAGGATACCCTTGAGTTTACCCACACGTTCAATCAAGAGCAGATCGGCTGGTTTAAGACGGGCTCGGCCTTGAATTACCTGAGGCAAAATCTTAAATAGTCCTCACCGTCTCCACAAAGGCCTTGACCGACTCCACAGGGGTCCCCTTCATCACCCCATGTCCAAGATTGGCGATATAGCCGGGATGACGGGCATTGCTGGCCAACATCGCCTGAGTGGATTTCCGAATATCTTCCAGGGACTGAAATAAAATCTGCGGATCAAGATTTCCCTGAAGACCCATAGTAGACGGGATCTTTTGGCGGGCCTCCTGCAAAGACAGGGTCCAATCGATGCTTAAGATGTCACATCCTGTCTGGGCGATCAAATCGATAAGGGTACAGCTGTTTTGACAATAAACCGCCACCGGGACCTTTTTATCGACGGTCTTGATGATCTCGGCAATATAGGGCAGTGAAAACCGGCGATACTCCTCCCGTGAGAGCCGTCCCCCCCAGGTGTCAAAAATCTGAATCATATCGACCCCGGCATCGATCTGGCCCTGAACATAGGGGATAAGGGAGCGCGTCACCTTTTCCAAAAGGGCCCGCAAAATCTTGGGATCTTCTTTGATCACGGTATTGGCCTTGCCCATCATGTAGGCCGCCGTCGTCCAGGGACTGCCGCAAAAACCGATGAGGGCGGCCTTATCTTTCAGCTCCCTTTTCAAAATAGAGAGGGTCTCAAACAAAAACCGGGTCTTTTCGGGATCCAACAAGGACAATTTTTTAAGCGAGTCCTCTGAGTGGATGAGGGGGGAGAGATGGGGCCCCTGCTCGTCAAAAGAGAGCACCTGCCCCATGGCCTCGCAGGGAATCAGGATATCGGAGAAGACAATCACGGCATCGACCCCAAAACGACGCCACGGCTGCAGTGAAATCTCGACGGCAAGATCGGGGGTCCGGCACATCTCCATAAAATCGTAACGGGCCTTGATCTTTTGATATTCCGGTAAATACCGCCCCGCTTGACGCATCAACCACACAGGAGGACGATCCACTCGCTCATGGCGGCAGGCGGCTAAAAAAAGCCTTCTTGAATCCATCACAAAACGTTAAACCATTAAGACAAAAAAAGTTCAAGCATTGAGAATAGTTAACACCCTGTTGGCCTATTTTCTGGACATCTCTGCCTCTTTTAAGGACATCTCCCTAGATAACCCCCACCCCGCACTTCCATAACTATTTGATATTCATCAGTTTATACTTGGCCCCGATTGGCACAACAATTGCTGTTACCTCCTTAAAGAGTTTCGTAAAATCTCCGGCTTCAAGGGGAAGGGGCTTGTTTGAGGGTGTCTCGTGGTATAAGCCTACGAGATAGACCGACGAGGATCCCTTTTTTTTATGACAAAGAAAGACAAAAAACAAAGACTGGTCGTCATCGGCAACGGCATGGCGGGGGCCCGTGTGGTGGAGGAGATCCTTCAACGCACCCCGGACAAATTTGAGATCACCCTGTTGGGGGCCGAACCCTATGGAAATTATAACCGCATCCTTCTTTCCAACGTGCTCAACGGCACTCAAGACCCTACAGACATCTTCCTCAACCCCTTGGCCTGGTATCAAGACAACAGCATCAGACTTCATGCGGGGGTCATGGCCACGAAAATCGACAGGGACAAAAAGATCGTCACGGGGCAGGCGCTCAAAAAAGACGCCTGTCCCTATAGCAACGAAAAATCTTCATGGGTTCATTCACCTCCCCTCTCAATCCCCTATGATAGCCTCATTATCGCCACGGGGTCGCGTCCCTTTCTTCCCCCCATTGAAGGCTGTGATGCCCCTGGCGTCTTTATGTTTCGCACCTTGGATGATTGCACCCGCATCGCCGAATACGCCAAAAACTGCAAAAAGGCGGCCGTGATTGGAGGAGGGCTTCTGGGACTGGAGGCGGCCAGGGGCCTCATGACACACGGGGTCCAAGTCACCGTCTTGGAGGCCGAGACCCAACTCATGAAGGCCCAACTGGATCATGAGGGCCATCGCCTTCTCCAGTCAACAATGAAGACGATGGGGATCACAACTCTCTGCGACAAAATCACCACCCGCATTGAAAGAAAAAACGGAAGGATCGAAAAAATCGTTTTCAAAGACGGAGAGACGCTCGAAACCGATATGGTCATCCTCAGTGCCGGCATCCGTCCCCTCACCGAGCTCGCAACGGCCTCTGGACTGGAGGTAAAAAGGGGCATTGTCTGCAATGACCGGATGCAGACGAGCGATCCCTCAATATTTGCCATGGGCGAATGCGCCGAACACCGCCATCGACTGTATGGTCTCGTAGAACCGATCTGGGAACAGGCGAGGGTCGTTGCCGACATTATTACGGAGACCAACATACATTCCGAGTATACAGGCTCTTCCAAACTCGGGACCAAACTCAAGGTGATGGGGGTGGAGCTGGCCTCCATGGGGATCACGGAGGCCCAAGGCCCCGAGGATGAAGTCGTCACCTACAGCGAACCCCATCGCCGTGTTTATCAAAAACTCATCCTTCGCGAGAATAAACTCATCGGCGCCATTTTATTGGGGGATATCCAGGCCAACGACACCCTCACAAGGATTTTCAAAGAAGAAAGGGAAATCTCAGAAAACAGATCGGAGCTTTTATTTGGAGAACCGGAGACCCTGTCTCTGACAAGTATTCTAGAGATGCCGGATAGTTTTCAGATTTGCAACTGCAATGGGGTCTCCAAGGGACAAATTCGGGAGGCCCTCCGGACAAAGAACTGCACCAGCGTCGCCCAGATAGGACAATGGACCCATGCGGGTAAAGGCTGTGGGTCTTGTAAAAATGTCATCACACAACTGATCCGGGCTTATGCTGATGAAATCACCCCCGATCCTAGTGAACATTATTATGTCCCCGGCATCCCCTTAGAAAAAGCCCGATTAGTCTCAGCGATCAAGGAAAAGGAATTGAAATCCGTGAGTGCCGTTTTCAAGGAGCTTGCCGCTGGCCGGGAACACGCCGAAAGCAAGGCAGGCATGGCTTCTTTATTAAAATCCATTTGGAACGAGCAATATGAAGACGAACGAGATGCCCGTTTTATCAACGACCGCGTTCATGCCAATATTCAAAACAACGGGACCTTTTCTGTGGTTCCCCGCATTTATGGGGGCGTGACCTCTGCCGACGAGCTTATTCGTATCGGGACCATTGCCAAGAAATATAACGTGCCCATGGTCAAGTTTACCGGAGGACAAAGAATCGATCTTTTGGGAGTCAAAAAAGAAGATCTTCCCAAGATATGGAAGGACTTGGGTCTCCCGAGTGGTCATGCCTATGCCAAGGCCGTACGCACCGTAAAAAGCTGTGTGGGGACAGACTTTTGCCGCTATGGCCTGGGCAATTCCATCAAACTCGCCCAAACACTGGAGCACACCTACCAAGGCATCGAATCCCCCCACAAAATCAAAATGGCCGTGGCCGGATGTCCCCGCAATTGCTCTGAGGCCCTGGTGAAAGATGTGGGCGTCGTGGCCATTGAAGGGGCGCGATGGGCCCCGGCGACAGAGCGCCGGGACCCTGGAGCACCAGAGGCGCGATGGGCCCCGGCGACAGTACCTTCGCAGAGCTCGGGTACGTTTGAAGCGCCGGAGGCGCGTTACGAGCGCTGGGACCCTGGAGCACCAGAGGCGCGATGGGAAATCTATGTGGGTGGTGCGGCGGGGGGGACGGTCCGCAAGGGAGATCTTCTGTGCACCGTTGATAACGACCCGGGAGAAGTTGTGAAGAGGGTGGGCCGGTTTATTCAATATTACCGCGAACTGGCTCAATACATGGAGCGATCCTACACTTTTGTAGCACGCATAGGCATTCATCGACTCAAGGCCATCTTGATTGACGACGAGTTGGGCCTCTGTAAGGGACTCGATACAGCTATAGCCACAGCCGTGAAAAACTATGAGGACCCCTGGGGAGAAGCCGATTTTCCAAAGTATTCGATTCAATTTAAAGGACCTAAACATGTTGAGCCACAAAAAAAGGTTAATTAATATGGCTGGCAAAAAGATTTGTCTCGGTCCTTTAAACAAAATTCCCTTAGGATTGGGACGTGGCTTTCTCGTGGATGACCAAGAAATCGCCGTGTTTCGACCTCGATCAGGAGAGTTGCATGCTGTTCATAACATTTGTCCCCACAAGAAGGGGGTCCTGACTGAAGGCATCATTGACCACTGTCAAGTCATCTGCCCTCATCATGGTCATAAATTTGACCTAAAGACCGGCCAGGGAAGTGAAGCCGGAGAAAAGATCCGTATCTTTTGTGTTTGGGAGGAAAAAGGAGAGATTATCATAGAAGTGTAAAGGCATTATTGACGAATAACAATGGGTATGTTCTAACTGCCTCCTCAATATGTCAGTAGAAGTGGTGAGTCCCCCAAAATATCTGGTCGCCATTGTCGGCGGCGCTGTTGCAGGTTCAGAAGCCACAAGGATCTTGACGGATCATGGCGTGGGTGTCGCTGTTTTTGAACAAAATGCGCGGCCCTACGGCAAAATCGAGGATGGTCTGCCTCGCTGGCATGACAAGCAAAAACCCAAAGAGTACGAAAAGATCAACGCCCCTCTCCACCACCCACTTGTCCATTTCGTCCCCTCCACCAAAATCGGAAGAGATCTCTCCTTTGCGGATCTCAAAGACTGGGGATTTAATTACATCCTCTTGGCCAATGGGGCCTGGCGCGACCGTCCTTTGGAGATCGAGGGGATCGACGACTCCATCGACAAGGGTTTTTATTATCAAAACCCCTTCATTCATTGGTTCAATCATTATACCGAAACAAATTTTCGGGGACTGTCGTGCGAGGTTTGTGAGGATGCCATGGTGATCGGCGGGGGACTCGCCTCCATCGATGTCGCCAAGATCCTCATGATCGAAACGATCTCACAGGCCCTCGGGAAAAAAGGGATCGTTATCGACCCCATCGAGATCGAACACAAGAGTTGCAAAAAGGTCTTGGAGGAAAACGGACTGACCTTGGAAAAACTGGGCGTGACCCCCTGCACGCTTTACTATCGCCGCCGGGCCTGCGACATGCCCGTCGCCTCGTTCAAACCGGGGGCCTCGGAGGAAGAAAAAAAGAAGACACAGCAAACAAGGGAGCACCTCTTAAATATCGCCACGGAAAAGTATCTCTTTCGCTTTCAGGGAAATTCACTGCCCCTCGACAAGATCGTCGAAAATGGGCGTTTGGTGGGGCTGCGATTTATCAAGACGGAGATTAAGGACGACAGGGTCATAAAACTCCCGAATACAGAATTTACGGTGCGATCCCCCTTGACGATCAGTTCGATCGGGAGCGTCCCCGAGCCCATTGAGGGGATTCCCATGAAGGGCGAGTTTTATACCTGGAAAAACTGGGACCTGGGAGAGCTCGATTCCCATCACAATGTCTTCGGTCTCGGCAATGTCGTCACGGGCAAGGGCAATATTGTCGTCTCCCGCAAACACGGTCAAAAGGTCGCCGAATATCTCATCCATGAAAAATTAAAAATCACACCCCCCTTGACGCCCGATCAATACAAAAAGGTGTTGGAAAAAATTCAGGCGCGCCAAAAGATCGTCGGATATGACGGTGACTTTTCTTCCTGGATGAAAAAGGCCGTCCCCCATGAACCGTAAATCTCTCATCATTATTTTCCTCGTCATCTTTGTCGATCTCCTGGGATTTGGCATGATCATCCCCATCCTGCCCTATTATGCCAAATCCTTCGGGGCCAGCGCGACACAGATGGGCTGGCTGATGGTGTGTTACTCGGGTCTTCAATTTATTTTTTCCCCATTCTGGGGATCCCTGTCGGACCGGTACGGCCGGCGCCCCATCCTCTTAACAAGCATCCTGGGTGTCGGTGCCTCGATGATCGTCTTGGGGGCAGCCTCGTCACTCTTCTGGCTCTTCACCGGGCGTCTCTTGGCGGGATTTTTCGGGGCCAATGTCGCCGCCGCCTCTGCTTATATTGCCGACATCACGCCCCCTGAAAAAAGGGCCAAGGGGATGGGGATGATCGGCGCTGCCTTTGGCCTCGGTTTTTTGTTTGGTCCTGCCATCGGCGGTTTTCTCTCCCAATGGGGTTATGGGACGGCCGCCTTTGCCGCCGGGGGGCTCTCCCTGGCCAATTTTCTCTTTGCCCTTGTTGTTTTAAGAGAGCCCCGTCGACAGAGCGACGGGGCCCATCGTTCCCATTTTCAAAAAGATCTCTGGTTCAAAATATTACGGAGCCCCCCCACGGGGATCCCCATCCTCCTCTTTTTTCTCGTCACCACCGGCTTTGCCCAGCTGGAGACCGTCTTTGCCTTTTTCATCCTGGAGCGTTTTGGTCTCCAAGCCCCTCATGCCGGCTATATCTTGGCCCTGATGGCCCTGGTGATAGTCCTCATCCAAGGGGGCGCCATCGGAAGGCTCTCTCACAAGTTTGGTGAGGCGCGTCTTGTTATCTGTGGCACCCTTGTCATGGGGATTACCTTGATTGCCGCCAGCTTTAGCCTCCTTGTGACCCTTTTTATCGTGGCCCTTATTTTTCATGCCCTGGGCTACAGCATCACTCATCCTTCCTTAATGAGTCTCACCTCACGTCATGCCCCTCAAAATCTACAGGGAATGACCATGGGGATCTATCAATCGGCGGGGAGCATGGCCCGTGTCATCGGCCCTTTGACGGCCGGAATCCTCTACGATCATCTAGGTCTTAGAACCCCCTTTTGGGTGGCAGGGGGGTTCTTTTTATTGGCGACCCTTATTATGGGAATTCAAAATCGGCGGGACAAGAATGGGGTCGGAAAGGTGGTGTGAAAATCACGGGGTCTTTTGGAGGATCTCGAGGGTTTTCTCGGCATTTCCCTGGGCGGCCACCTTTCCCGCCCATGAAAGAATCCTTCCCCCCTCATCGATCACCACCGTGGTGCGAAAGGGGCCCATCATCTTTTTACCATAGAGTTTCTTTTCACCCCAGGCCCCGTATTTTTCATGAACCTCGTGATCCGCATCCGAGAGCAGGGGAAAATTGAGCCCATATTTCTTTTTAAATTTTTTATGTTCCTCAAGACTGTCGCGACTGATCCCTAATACAATAATCTTCTTGGATTTGAACCTTTTCATCAGGTCGCGATACTCACACGCCTGTACCGTACAACCGGGGGTATCATCCTTGGGGTAAAAATAGAGGACGACCTTTTTCCCCACCAAGTCCTCCAAAGAGATCTTTTTTCCCCCATCGCTTTCAAGCGTAAAGAGGGGGGCCTTGTCCCCGGGTCTTAAATTCATAGTGCCTCCTCTTCCGTCATGAGCCGAACCACAGGCTGGCCCCCAAGGAGGTGACCCTCGATGATCTCCCCAATATCTTCCTGGGTGACATGGCTGTACCAAACCCCCTCGGGGTAGACAACCATATTGACGCCCTTTTCACACAGTCCCAGACACCCGCTCTTGGTGACCTTGATGTCTTTCCCGGCATGGCGTTGGGCAATCCCCTGCTTCAGGAGATTGACGATCTCCAATCCCCCCTTGGCCCGACAACACCCCTTGGGGTTTTCCGGGGGCCTTTCATTGACACACACAAAGACATGACACTCATGTACGTGTCTACACGTCCCTTTAGGGATAGGTTTTGTCATAGGTATCTAGGCTATGACAAAGGAGAGGGGAGGTCAAGAGTGTGCCCCTCAAGGGAGAAAAAGCACCCCCTTGCTATTCAAAATCATTCTCTTTAAGATGCCTGAATGCCCCCCCCTCTAAAAGTTGTCGTGATCGGTGCGGGTCCAGGAGGTTACGCCGCCGCCTTTAGGGCCGCCGACCTGGGCCTTGAGGTCAGTCTTGTCAGTACCGAAGGAGGTCTGGGCGGCACCTGCCTCCATCAAGGCTGCATCCCCTCCAAGGCCCTTCTGCACATCGCCAAGGTCATCACTGAAAGCAGGGAGGCCAAAAAATGGGGCCTCGAATTCGGCGCCCCCAAGATCGATCTCCAAAAAATTCAGGCCTGGAAGGAGGGTGTTGTCCAAAAAATGACGGGGGGCCTCCATCATCTGTGTCAACAGCGCAAAATTAATTATATTCCGGGACGGGCCAGTTTCATCGATCCTCATACCCTCCAAGTGACTTCTCAAGAGGGTCGTCATCAAGATCTACATTTTGACAACGCCATCATCGCCACGGGGTCATGCCCCGCTACCCTTCCTGATCTCATGTTGAAAAGCCCCCGATTTTTGGACTCGACATCGGCTCTTAATCTCAAAGAGATCCCCAAGACACTTCTTGTGATCGGCGGCGGCTACATCGGGCTGGAGCTGGGTTTTGTCTATGCCTCATTAGGTTCTCAAGTGTCCCTCGTCGAGATGACCACGAGCCTCCTTCCGGGAGTGGACCGCGATCTCGTGCGTCCCCTGGCCAAACGACTGGGAGACCTCTTTCAAGACATCTCTCTCAAGACCCAGGTCAAGAGATTGGGAGAAAAGAAGGGGGACATCGAGGTCGTCTTTGAAGGCGAGGGAAAAAATGATGCACAAACCTTTAGTCACGTCCTCATGGCCGTGGGCCGCAAACCCCATACCGATGATTTGAATCTAGGCTGCACAAGGGTCAAGACCGACGACAAGGGTTTCATCGAAGTGGATGCTAAGCGTCGTACCAACGAACCTCACATCTTTGCGATCGGCGATGTTGCCGGACCTCCCATGCTCGCGCACAAGGCCACGCACGAAGGATGTCTCGTGGCTCAGGTGATTGCCAAAAAAGATATCCAGTCGAAGCCCAAGGCCGTCCCGGCAGTGGTCTTTACGGATCCAGAGATCGCCTGGTGCGGATTGATGGAGACAGAGGCCAAGGAACAGGGGCTCAAGGTCCAGGTCGTGCGTTTTCCCTGGATGGCCTCGGGGCGGGCCGCCACACTGGATCGCCAAGAAGGTCACACAAAACTGATCTTGAATCCAGAGACAGGACATATCTTAGGTGTCGGCATCGTCGGTCCCGGGGCCTCCGAACTCATTGCCGAAGGGGTCCTGGCCATCGAGATGGGGGCCAAGGTCGGAGACCTCTCCTCCTGCATCCATCCCCACCCCACCCTCTCCGAGACCCTTAAGGAGGCCGCAGAGATCTTCCACGGCTTAAGTACTCACCTGTACCGACCGATAAAACCGGAGGTTTGATAATTCCTTCATTCTCCCACGTCGGACTCTGTGTACAAAGGATGTCAAGATAGGAACGGGCTTGAATTTAAATTGGCTTGAATTTAAACTACACAACTTTGTTTTATGTGAAGCGATAAGGGATCGAGTTGGGAGGTTGGGAGATGCGACCATGTTGGATTTTCATCATCACGGTTGTCTTGTGTCTTAGCAATACAGCCTGTCCAATGAAGACAACCGACAATTCTCAAGATGATGGGGCTTCGGCCAGTGAAGGATCCGGTCAGGACCAACCCGAGGAAGTTCGCGATGATGATGACGACGATAATAAAACCGATGACAATGACAGCGATGATGACAACCAAGGGAATGTGTACACCTGTGCCGATGAAATCCTTCCTCCCATGACACAGCCAGAAATCTTGGGCAAATATTTCCTCGTCGAGACCATGACAACCCCTGAAGGGGGAATCTGGTCGAATCTTAAAGACACATGGCCTTTAGAAGCGGGCTATGGAGTCAACCACGATCTCCTTTCTGAGAGTGCGGGTCTCGCCTTGATGTATGCGGCCTACGCAAGGGATAAGGCCCTCTTTGATCGTTACCTGGCCTTTGTACGGGATTATTTAAAAACGGATGATGGACTCCTCATTTGGAGGATCAATTTAGAGCTAGGAGAAGAAGAAACATCGAGCGCTTCCATTGATGACCTTCGAGTGGTGAAGGGATTGTTATTGGGTTATGAATGCTGGAGGGAAGATGGAATTAGGAGTCTGGCCCTTCAGATCGCCAATGGGGTCAAGACCTACAATTTTCATGATTGGATCTTGATCTGGGGGAGTTATTGGGATGATGGTTTTGTTGGTGTCGACAACACACCGGAGAAAATTCTTTCTTATATTGATACGGAGGCCATGCAACTCCTGACCGGTCATGATGCCTCATGGGATCCGATCCTGCAGGACAATGTTTCTTTCTTAAGCCAAGGGCTCATCGAACCCGGCAATCCTTTAAATGGGCTCTTTGAAGATACTTATGAAGGGGGACAATACCAGCACGATCCTAATGAGTTGGCGAGCATGATTCGTGGAATGCACACGGCTCTTTGGCTGGCGAGGGGAGGAAGAACGGACTTGGCGCAACGCTCACTCAATATGGTGAAAAAAGAGTTTAATGAAACCCATCACATTTCTCACAAATATCACTGGGACGGTTCCCCTGAGGGAGGGGCTCAAGACATGGCGGTTTATGGGATTATTGCCCGCTTGGCCTACGCCTTAAACGATGTTTCCTTTGCTGAGGCCATTCTTGAAAAGATGTCAGGGATCCAGATTACAGAGGCAGGGCATCCCTATTATGGGGCTTTTACATGGGAGGAGGACGATATCGCAGACCAGAGGGTTTATATATTTTCTCATCTGAATGCTCTCGTCGTGTTTGCTTATCAGAGATATCTCAATCGCATCATCCCTCAATAACCCGACTATGGCCCCATATCCCCTGGCACATCGCACCGGCTTGACTGCTTCCAGGTGGAGCAGGAAAAAGGGCTGGAGCTTTTTTGACAAAAAAAGTGCTTGTAATATTGGTATAAAATATGCAATATTACATGTACTTTTATGCACCACCGGAAACGCCATATCCTCGATATCTTGTCCAAGCGGGCCAAAATTTTCCCGGTGGTCGGGCTTGTGGGGCCGCGTCAGGTCGGCAAAACCACTTTTTTGATGCGGGAGTGGAAAGCGGGCACTCAAGCCCAATATATCACGCTGGATAAATCAGAAACGGTCAAACGAGCCAAACGGGAACCGGAAAATTTCCTGCTCTCTGCATCGGATGATCTGAAAAAAAAATTGATCATTGATGAAGCACAAAAGGTCCCTCAGCTTTTTGATTCGATCAAATCGATTATTGATGAAAGGAGACGCGTCGGCCAGTTCACTCTCTCCGGCTCCGTGGAGTTCTCCGACAAATCGGGGGTTCGTGAGTCGCTGGCCGGTCGCATCGGTCTATGCCGTCTCTATCCGATGACATTGCGCGAGCTGGCACAGAAGCCGTTGCGGACCCCATGGGTCAAGGGGTGGAAGGAATATCAACCTCAAGTGACGGCCCGGGATGTGGACATCTGGCTGAAACGGGGCGGCATCCCGATATTTTGCTCTTTGCATAACGAAACAGAAGTGGGGCTTGCCGTCCAAAGTTGGTTAGAGGCACTTTGCTATCGTGATTTACAGAAACTCAAAGGAGCACATTTGGACGGCGATGTGGCGATGGCAATTCTTGGCACTATCGCGCGCAATCCGACCCTCAACGCAAGTTCCGTCGCTCAAGATGCCGGGGTAAACAGAAATACGGTTCAAAAACATTTGGATGCTCTTGAGGCCATTTTTCTCCTTTATCGATTGCCTTCCTTTGATAACCGGCGCGCGGCGCCCGATTATGTTTTTTTTGACCCCGCTCTTTTGCACTACTTTTTGGGAAATCGGGATGACGCGTTTGTCCGTCACCAAACGCTCCGCACACTTCTGGTCAACGAGATTCTGGCCCAATATGAATACAGTGGGGAGGGCCGTCCGGGGCTGTTTGCCTATCGCTCACGCGGGGGAGCTGAAATTGATCTCGTTATCCAAAGCAAAAAGAAAACGCTGGGGGTACGGCTAAGCATTACCAGCGATATTTCTTCCTACTCCCTGCGGGGTCTCAAAAGTTTTCTTGCCAAGCAGGGGCTTGCTCAAGGGATTGTGTTGGCACCAGTCACCGAAACCTTTAATATAGACGGGATATCGATCATACCATGGACGCATATCGGTTGACCCAGCAATGCTTGTTCGGAGACCTCTCCTCCTGCATCCATCCCCACCCCACCCTCTCCGAGACCCTTAAGGAGGCCGCAGAGATCTTCCACGGCTTAAGTACTCACCTATACCGACCACGACAAGCAACGAAATAGTCCTCATCCCCAAGGAGAGCTTGTTAACAAAATCTCTCCTTGACTCCACCCGATAACCAGACCAATATTCCTGCCTCTATGGGGATAAAAGCCAACGATATCAAAGAACTAATGAAAGAACGCCTCTTGGTCCTGGACGGGGCCATGGGCACGATGCTCCAGTCCAAAAATCTCACGGCCGAGGATTTTGGGGGTCCCGAATTTGAGGGATGCAATGAAAACCTCGTCCTTTCCCGGCCGGAGGTGATTGCCGATATCCACCGCGCCTATTTCGAGGCCGGATCCGACATCATCGAGACCAATACCTTCGGGGCCTCCCCCTTAGTCCTTGCCGAATACGGCCTCCAAGACAAGTTTCGTGAAATCAACATCGCCGCCGTCCAACTCGCCAGACAAGTGGCCAGGAAATTTTCCACCCCTCAAAGGCCCCGCTTTGTCGCCGGTTCCATGGGACCGACGACAAAGGCGATCTCCGTCACCGGGGGTGTGACCTTTGAGGCACTGATTCAAAACTTTTATATCCAGACATTGGCCCTCCTAGAAGGGAATGTGGATCTTTTGTTGCTCGAGACCTGTCAGGACACCCGCAATATCAAGGCGGGGACCTTGGGCATCCAAAAGGCCTGCGAGGAGTTCGGCAGAAAACTCCCCCTCATCATCTCAGGCACCATCGAACCCATGGGGACGATGCTCGCCGGTCAGACGGCCGAGGCCCTTGTCCTCTCTCTGCAACACATTGACCTCCTGGCCCTGGGACTCAATTGTGCCACGGGCCCCGAGTTCATGACCGATCACATCCGTACGATTCACGAACTCGCGGACTGTTCTGTATCGTGTTATCCCAATGCGGGTCTCCCCGACGAAGAGGGAAAATACCTCGAGACGCCGGAGTCGCTGGCCCGCCAGCTGGAACGCTTCGTCGACAACGGTTGGCTCAATATCCTCGGGGGTTGTTGCGGGACCCGGGACGACCATATTCGCGCCATCGCGCAAATGGCGCACAATAAAAGGCCCCGCGTCCCCCCGCATGGGACTAAGAACAGAAGTTTTTACACAGGCATTGATGTGGTCGAGGCCACTGATGACAATCGTCCTCTCCTTATCGGAGAAAGGACCAATGTCATCGGCTCCCGCCTCTTTCGCGACCTCCTCCGCGCTGAAAAATGGGACGAGGCCACGGACATCGCGAGGCGCCAGGTCAGGAACGGGGCGCAGGTGATCGATGTGTGTCTCATGGACCCCGACCGGGAGGAATTGGAGGACATCGACCCCTTTTATTCGCGGCTGATCAAAAAGATCAAGGCCCCGATCATGATCGACACCACCCATCCGGAGGCCCTGGAAAAGGCGCTCACCTATTCCCAGGGAAAGGCCATCATCAACTCCATCAATCTCGAAGATGGTGAGGAAAAGTTTGAAAAGGTCGTACCCCTCCTCCACCGTTACGGGGCGGCCGTCGTCGTGGGCTGTATCGATGAAGATCTTCGTGAGGCCCAGGCCTTTACCCGCGAACGCAAACTCGCCATCGCCGAAAGGGCACACACCCTCTTGACGAAAAAATACGGCATCCGGGAGACCGATATCATCTTTGACCCGCTGGTCTTTCCTTGTGCCTCCGGGGACGAAAAATACATCGGCGGGGCGGTCGAAACCATCGAGGGACTGAGACTCATCAAGAAGAGGTTTCCCCACTGCAAAACCATTTTGGGGATTTCCAACGTCTCCTTTGGCCTCCCCCCTGCAGCCCGCGAGGTGATCAACGCCGTCTTTCTCCACCACTGCACAAAAGCAGGCCTGGACCTGGCGATCGTCAATGCCGAAAGGCTGGAGCGCTACGCCTCGCTCGACAAGGAGAGTCAATCTTTGGTCGAGTGTTTATTATTTAACGCCGATCCCGACCTGGTTGAAAAAATTGAGCCGGCAAGACAAGACTGGAGAAAACAACCGGCGGAAAAAAGGGCGGCATTCAACAATCACTGGATCACCTCGGTCGCGGCAAAATTTAGAGAGGTGAAGAAAAAGGAAAAAAGAGGACCAAAAGACATCCCGCTCGATCAACGCCTGGCCCACTACATCATCGAGGGAACCAGGGATGGTCTTGTGGCGGATCTTGATTTAAAGCTGAAAGAGGCCAAGCCCCTGGCCATCATCAACGGACCTCTCATGAGCGGCATGAGTGAGGTCGGTCGTCTTTTCAACAACAATGAACTCATCGTCGCCGAAGTCCTGCAATCCGCCGAGGCCATGAAGGTGGCGGTCTCTCACCTGGAACCATACATGGAAAAATCCGAGACAGCCGTCAGGGGAAAGGTCCTTTTGGCGACAGTCAAAGGCGACGTCCATGACATCGGAAAAAACCTGGTGGAGATTATCCTGCAAAATAACGGCTATGAGGTGATCAACCTGGGCATCAAGGTCCCCAATGAAAAAATCATCGAGGCCGCCAAAAAACACAAGCCCGATATCATCGGTCTCTCGGGCCTCCTGGTCAAATCCGCCCAACAAATGATCCTCACGGCCGCAGATCTCAAGACAGCGGGGATCCGGATCCCCCTCCTTGTGGGCGGCGCGGCCCTGTCCGACAAATTTACCCGCGGTAAGATTGCCCCCAGCTACACCCACACGGTTCTTTATGCCAAAGACGCCATGAAGGGGCTGGAACTCGCCAATAAACTCTTGGAAGGAAAATAAAAGCCCATGACCCCTCTCCCTCCCCCCTATTTGGATCGCAAGAAGAGGGATGTCCCCGACCTGGAAAAGATCTGGAGCTTCATCAATCCCATGATGCTCTATGTCCGTCACCTGGGTTTTAGGGGAAATTTTGAGAAAAAACTTGCCGAGCGCGATCCCAAGGCCCTGGAACTCAAATCTCAGGTGGATGCCGTAAAAAACGAAGCTAAAAAATTTATGAAGGTCAAGGCCCTCTGGCAGTTCTTTGAGGCCGAGGCGGAAGGGAACTCCATTCATCTTTTTGAAACTGGAAAGACACCTTCGCAGACCAGAGTCAGAGACTCTGGAACCTGGGGCTCCAGAGGAGCTGATCCGAGCTCAGGTGCGCTTGAAGCACCAGAGGTGCGAAGCGAAAAACCCCTGCATACCTTTACCTTTCCCCGTCAGAAAGCAAATGGGCTCTGTCTCTCTGATTATGTCCTGCCATCCAAGGAAGGTGTCCGAGATCACATCGCCGTCTTTGTCGTCACCGCAGGAAAGGGGATCATGGAACAGGCCCAATCATGGAAGGAAAAGGGAGATTATTTAAAGTCCCATACCCTTCAGGCCCTAGCGATCGAGACCGCCGAAGGGTGTGCCGAGTGGTTGCATCAGAGGATCCGCGAGGACTGGGGATTTGCCGATCCCACGGACATGACGATGTTGGCGCGTTTTCAGGCCCGCTACCGCGGCAAGCGCTACAGCCCAGGATACCCCGCCTGTCCTGATTTGGAGGATCAAAAAGGGATCTTCAAACTCTTAAGACCCGAAGATATTGGCGTCCACCTGACGGAGGGCATGATGATGGACCCGGAGGCCTCTGTCAGCGCCTTCGTCTTTTCCCATCCGCAATGCCAATATTTTAGCACCTTGTAAGGTTGGCGGCCCACAGAAGGCTAGAAACCTCTCAAAAAGACCCAGATGCAAGGCGCCCGCCGAGTGAGGCCCGAGGCGTATTAGAAAGTACGTTGAGGGTCGCGCGAGAAGGGCAACACCGCAGATGGGACTTTTTCAGAGGTTTCATTCCTTTACTGACTCATCGAGGCCATAAATTCCTGATTGTCCTTCGTCCCCTTCATCTTATCGGTCAAAAATTCGATGGCATCGACGACGTTCAAGGGCTGGAGGAGGCGGCGCAGGATCCAGACACGATTCATCACCTCTTCACCTAAGAGGAGCTCTTCCTTACGCGTCCCGGATTTGTTGACATCCATGCATGGGAAGATGCGCTTCTCCATGAGCTTGCGATCGAGAACAATCTCGCTGTTGCCCGTCCCCTTAAATTCTTCAAAGATGACCTCATCCATCCGGCTTCCCGTATCAACGAGGGCCGTCGCGACAATCGTCAGACTGCCGCCATTTTCAATATTGCGGGCGGCCCCAAAAAAGCGCTTGGGTTTATGGAGGGCGTTGGAGTCCACACCGCCAGAGAGGATCTTGCCCGAAGGCGGCACGACCGTATTATAAGCCCGTGCCAAGCGCGTAATACTATCCAACAAGATGACAACGTCTTTTTTGTGCTCCACCAGCCGTTTGGCCTTTTCCAGGACCATTTCCGCCACCTGGACGTGGCGCTGGGGCGGCTCATCAAAGGTCGAGCTCACGACCTCTCCCTTGACGGAGCGTTGCATGTCGGTCACTTCTTCAGGGCGCTCATCGATCAACAAGACGATCAGGACGACATCGGGATGATTATCGGTAATCGAATTGGCGATGCTCTGGAGCATCATCGTCTTTCCGGTACGCGGGGCCGCAACGATCAAGGCACGCTGCCCCTTTCCAATGGGGGCCAGCATGTCCAAGATACGACCCGTATAATTACTGGCCTTGTTTTCGAGCGCCAACTTTTCCTCAGGATAAAGGGGGGTCAGGTTGTCAAAAAGAATTTTGTCTCGGGCCACTTCCGGATTTTCAAAATTAATCGTCTCTACC
The DNA here is from genome assembly GCA_001798715.1 of Deltaproteobacteria bacterium RIFCSPLOWO2_02_FULL_50_16. Taxonomy (GTDB): domain Bacteria; phylum UBA10199; class UBA10199; order 2-02-FULL-50-16; family 2-02-FULL-50-16; genus 2-02-FULL-50-16. The sequence continues at coordinate 34,800 of MGSF01000013.1, forward strand.
TTTAAGAGGGCAAAATAGCGCTCTCCCTCCTTGGGGGAACGAATCTGACCCGTCACGGTATCGCCGGTCCTCAAGTTAAATTTGCGGATCTGTGAGGGAGAGACATAGATGTCATCGGGACCCGGGAGGTAGTTATAATCCGAGGCCCTCAAGAAACCAAAGCCGTCAGGCAATATCTCCAAGATACCCTCCGCATAGACCCGACCCTGTTTTTCCGTTTGATTCTGGAGGATCGAGAAGATCAGGTCCTGGCGGCGCATCCCCGCGGCATTTTCGATATTGAGTTCTTTGGCCATGACCGTCAGCTGATCAATCCTCATCTGCTTGAGCTCACGAAGATAGAGTGCCGGTCCCTTGACCTCGCCGTTTGTGCCGGTTGTGCCGGTTGCACCGGTGCCATTGATTCCATTATTTTCAGTATTCATAATAGTGCTTTCGCGGTCCTCATAATCCATCGCATTATCGGAAGGATGATTATGGTCGGACCTTGGTCGGTGATTATAAGGACGATGCGATCGCTTCCTTCTATCGGGTCTGGAGATATCTGACATGGTGAGTGATTCAATATGAGAACAATTTCACAAGAACTGATTAAATTGTATTAATGGATTGATCGTCTCTTCTCCGGAAATTACAACCAAGATATGTTTCGATGGAAAGACGGGAGAGATTATCTCCATCCCCCCTTTTTTTGTCAAGGAGATTATCATGAAAGGGCCCTTCGAGTTCGCTAAATATCGGGTAATCTTGACAAAAAAACCATTTACCGCTACTAACTGTCCATGAGGAACGAACGCTGGAGCTCTCGATTCAGTGAAGGTCTAAATCCCCTAGCCCTCCGATTTACGGCCTCCATTGATTTCGACAGAAAATTGTATCTCTATGATATTATTGGCAGTATAGCGCACTGCCAGATGCTGGCCAAGTGTGGTCTCTTAAAGTCCTCTGAGTCCCATAAAATCACCAAGGGCCTCAAGGAAGTGGCCCGGGAGATTGAGGGCAATCGATTTTCCTATTCCCTTGAAAAAGAAGATATTCACACCAACATTGAAGCGGCATTGATCCGAAAGATAGGTCCCGTGGGGGGAAAATTGCACACGGCCCGGAGTCGCAATGATCAAGTCACCCTGGATCTCCGATTGTACTGCCGAGATCAGTTGCAATACCTCATCCTGAGCCTCATGGAGCTGGAAAAGGCCGCCTTGGGGCTCGCTGAAAAAAATATCGACGTGATCATCCCCGGTTATACCCACCTTCAAAGGGCCCAACCCGTCCTCTTCTCCCACCATCTCCTGGCCTATGTCGCCATGTGGGAAAGGGACCGGGAACGACTCGTCGACGCCCTGACACGGGTCAACGTCCTCCCCTTGGGATCCGGGGCCCTCGCGGGAACGACCTTTCCCATCGACCGGGAATACGTGGCCAAAAAATTGGGCTTTGCTCGAGTGAGCCACAACAGTCTCGATGCGGTCAGTGACCGGGACTATGCCATCGAGATTGCCGCAGCCACATCCATCATCATGATGCATCTCTCCCGATTGTGCGAAGAGCTGATTCTTTGGTCCTCTGAGGAGTTTGGGTTCATCGGCCTCCCCCAGTCCTTTTGCACCGGCTCCTCCATGATGCCTCAAAAAATCAATCCCGATGTTGCTGAATTGGTGCGAGGAAAAACGGGGCGGGTTTATGGTCACCTCATATCACTTCTCACACTCATGAAATCCCTTCCACTGGCCTATAATAAAGACATGCAGGAAGACAAAGAGCCCCTCTTCGACACCTTTGACACTGTAAGCCTCTGTCTCGAAGTCATGGCCCAGATGCTTCCAAAGATTACGGTGAACAAGAAAAAAATAGAGGCCTCTTTGCCGGGCGGCTATCTCTTGGCCACCGACCTTGCGGACTGGCTGGTCACGCAAGGCCTGCCCTTCAAACAGGCCCATGGACTCACAGGGAGTGTTGTCCAATACTGCGCCAAAAATAATAAAGAAATTTATGAGCTCACTCAGAAGGAATGGAAAACCCTCCTTCCCAAAATCAAATCGGTCCCCACTGGCGAGCTCACCTTTAAAAAGGCCATTCAAAAGAGGAGTGCTATCGGAGGGACCTCCCTTAAAAACGTAAAAAAAGAGATCAAGGCCTGCCTTAAAAAACTGGAGACCTTTCCATGACCGCCTTTCGTTATAAAAGGGATTCCCTTTATGTGGAGGGAATAGCCGTTTCGTCTCTCGCCAAAAAATATAAAACCCCCTTATATATCTACAGTCACAAGACCCTCACTCGGCAATTTGATCTTTTTGATGCCGCCTTCAAGGGGATTCCTCACCTTGTCTGTTTTGCCATCAAGTCAAATTCCAACCTTTCTATTGTGAAGACCATGGCCGATCGAGGGGGAGGGGCGGATATCGTTTCCATCGGCGAATTATACAGGGCACGCCAGGCCGGAGTCCCTGCCAAAAAAATCGTCTTCTCCGGGGTCGGCAAGACCCATGAAGAGATCCAGGCGGCGTTAAGGGCCGACATCCTGATGTTCAACGTCGAGTCTGAACAAGAGCTCGAGGTCCTCCAAAAGGTCGCTCAAAAGAGGGGCAAAAAGGCCCCCGTCGCCCTCCGCGTCAATCCCGATATCGATGCCAAGACCCATCCCTATATTGCCACCGGGATGAAGGAAAATAAGTTTGGGACACCGATCCATGAGTGTTTGCGAATGTATAATAAAGCCAAAAATTTCAGCCATTTAGACATTGTTGGGATCAGCTGTCATATCGGTTCTCAGATCACCCAGACCTCACCCTTTACCGCCGCCATTCACCGCCTCCGTATCCTCATTGAAAAATTGGAAAAAAATGGTATCTTCATCCAATACTTGGATCTCGGCGGGGGGCTGGGGATCACCTATTCTGATGAAACCCCTCCCGCCCCTGCAAGGTATGGGGCCGCCCTCAAAAAGGCCTTAAAAGGCCTTCGCTGTACATTAATCTTAGAACCGGGACGTGTCCTTGTGGGAAATGCGGGTATTTTTGTCACGGAAGTGATTTATACCAAAAAACAGGGAGACAAAAATTTCGTGATCGTGGATGGGGCGATGAATGATCTGGTCAGGCCCTCCCTTTATCAGGCCCATCACGAGATCCTCCCTGTGAAGAAAAAAAGGGCGCCTTTTAAACGGGTCGATGTGGTGGGTCCCATTTGTGAGACGGGTGATTTTTTGGCGAAGGGGCGTCGCCTCCCAAGATTTCTTCCGGGGGAGTTGATGGCCGTGATGAGTGCCGGGGCCTACGGTTTTTCAATGGCCTCCAATTATAATTCGCGCCCTCGTACGGCTGAAGTGTTGGTACAAGGAGGAAAAAGTTTTTTGATACGCCAGCGAGAGACATTGGGAGATCTGGTTCGCCATGAAGCGGGGTCTCTTTACTTGCTTCAACACGGCTTGGTGAAAAGATAATTTATGCCATTACTACGCTTTACAAAAATGCAGGGGGCCGGCAATGATTTTATTTTTATCAATGCCTTGAAGGGGCGTTGTGGCCTCAATCGCCAGCAAATCCGCCAACTCTGCCATCGCCAATTGGGTGTCGGGGCCGATCAGATCCTGATTCTTCAAAGATCAAGAAAGGCCGATTTTAAAATGAAGATCTTCAACCCCGATGGCAGCGAGGCTGAAATGTGCGGCAATGGTTTGAGGGCCCTCACCCGCTATGTCAACGAGAGAAAGATCTCGACCAAAAAGACATTAACCGTTGAAACCAAAAAGGGGGTGCACGAGGCCCAGATCCTCTCAAAAAATCGCATCCGGGTGGATATGGGCCCTCCTTTTCTCAAAGGCCAAGAGATCCCTGTCAACTTGAGGGGCCGTATCATCAATCGCCCCTTTAAAATCGAGGGACGTGAATTCAGGATCACCTGTGTCTCTATCGGAAATCCTCATTGTGTTATTTTTGTCGATAACCTCGCCCATTGTCCGGTGACGACCTATGGTCCCCTCATTGAAAATCACTCCATCTTTCCCAAGAGAACCAATGTCGAATTTGTCGAGATCCACAACAAAAATCACGTGACGGCCCGCGTGTGGGAACGAGGCGCCGGGGAGACACTGGCCTGCGGCAGCGGGGCCTGCGCCATCAATGTGGCGGGGGTCCTCAATGGCTTTACAGAACGCAAGCTAACGGTCAAGCTCAAAGGCGGCACACTAGAATTGGAATGGAATCGCGACTCCAATCATATTTTTATGACGGGCCCGGCCCAGATAACCTTTGAGGGAGAGATTAAGGTATGAAAAGCACCTAAACAACGGAGTTATTCTATGTTCCAAGGATCTTTTGTTGCGATTGTCACCCCCTTTAAAAATAACGAGATCGATGAGCCTGCCCTAAGAAACCTCATTGACTGGCACATCCAATCGGGAACCGACGGGATCGTCCCCTGTGGCACTACCGGAGAGTCGGCCACCCTCTCCCATGAGGAGCACAATCGTGTGGTCCGCATCACTGTCGAACAGGTCAATAAAAGGATCAAGGTCCTGGCGGGCACGGGTTCCAATGCCACCAGTGAGGCCCTCCGAATGACCCGCAACGCCAAAGAGGCCGGGGCCGATGGCTGTCTCCTCATCACCCCTTATTACAACAAACCCACTCAAGAGGGACTTTTCCGCCACTTTGAGGCCATTGCCAAGGCCGTCGACATCCCCTTGATCCTTTATAATGTACCGGGACGCACCGCCGTCAATATGCTTCCCTTAACCGTCAAGAGGTGTGCCACACTTTCCAATATCATCGGCATCAAAGAGGCCTCCGGTGACCTGGACCAAATCCGTGACATCATCAAGTTCTGCGGCCCTGATTTTCTGATCCTCTCCGGCGAAGACGCCCAAAATCACGCAATCATGAAACTGGGGGGCAAGGGGGTCATTTCCGTCACGGCCAATTGTCTCCCCTCAAGGGTGGCTGATCTCTGTCGGCAATGCCTGAAAAAAAATGATGCCGCCGCAGAAAAGATCCAGGACGAGCTTTCAGAGATCAATGACGTCCTGTTTATTGAAACCAACCCCATCCCCATCAAGACCGCCATGGCATTGATGGGGAAGGTGCGTGAAGAATTTCGCTTGCCCCTTTGCCCCATGGGTGAAAAAAACAAAAAACAGCTTGAGGCTGTGTTGAAGAAATATGAGTTAATGTAATGGGTGCTGACTAGGATCTTATGTCAAAGACACGCATTATCGTTGCTGGGGCCGCAGGCCGCATGGGACAACGCATCGTGGCCACGATCTTGTCCCATCCAGAGGCGGAGCTTGCCGGGGCTACCGAATCCTACGAGTCCCCTTTTCTGGGCCAAGACGCCACGATTGTCTGCGGTTGTGAACCCAGTCACATCATGATCAGCGATCGGCTCGAAAAAATCATCTCCCCTGAAGACGTTGTTATTTCCTTTGCCACCCCCAAGGCCAGTTTGCAGCATCTTGAAATCACGGCCGCCCAAGGCAGGGGGATTGTCATTGGGACCACGGGGTTTAGTGAGGAACAAAAAATCCAAATTGAAGAAGGGGCCCGAAAGATCCCCGTTGTCCTGGCCCCCAACATGAGCGTGGGGGTCAATGTCCTGTGGAAGCTCGTCGAACAGACCGCCAAGGTTCTTGGCGATCATTTTCGCGTCCTCGTCTCCGAGACCCACCATATCAAAAAGATCGATGCCCCCTCGGGAACCGCCGTCAAAATCGGAGAGGTTTTGGCCAAGGCCCTCCACAAAAAATACGAAGAGATCCCCATCAAATCCATTCGCGAGGGAGATGTCGTGGGAGATCATACAACGCTCTTTAAAAGTCCCGAGGAAACCCTGGAGATCACGCACCACGCCATCAGCCGTGATATCTTTGCAAAAGGTGCCGTGAAAGCCGCTCTTTGGGTCAAAAAACAACGCCCCGCCCTCTATGACATGCAGGATGTGCTGGGACTGAAATGATAGCCGCTTTCCAAAATTTAGCCCCTACCCTCCAGGCCCTCCTGGCAGGATGTTTGACATGGTTCCTCACGGCGTTGGGGGCCTCGCTGGTCTTTTTCACAAGAAATGCGAGCCAGAAACTCCTGGATTGGATGCTGGGTTTTGCCGCGGGCATCATGATCGCGGCCAGTTTTTGGTCCCTCTTGGCCCCGGCCATTGCCATTTCAAAAGAGGGAGACCTTCCGATCTGGCTGCCAGCATCCGTGGGATTCCTCCTGGGGGGCGGATTCCTCCGGTGCCTGGACAAGATACTCCCTCATCTTCACATCGGATTCAGAATGGAAGAGGCCGAAGGAGTCAAGACCTCTTGGCAACGAAGCATCCTTCTTGTATTGGCCATCACCTTGCACAATATTCCCGAAGGCCTTGCCATAGGAGTCGCCTTCGGGGCCCTTTCTGCAGGCCTTCCCTCGGCCACCCTTCCAGGGGCCATCGCCTTGACGATCGGTATCGGCATCCAAAATTTTCCGGAAGGCCTCGCGGTGTCCATGCCCCTAAGACGCGAGGGGCTCTCTCGACTCAAGAGTTTTTGGTACGGACAACTCTCCGGTCTGGTGGAACCCCTGGCCGCCCTTATGGGGGCCGCCGCTATTCTCTTAGCCAAACCCCTTCTTCCCTATGCCCTGGGTTTTGCCGCGGGAGCGATGATATTTGTCGTCGTTGAAGAAGTCATCCCGGAGGCCCAGCGAGAAGGCAATACAGATCTGACAACCGCCGCCGTCATGATTGGTTTTACACTCATGATGATCCTAGATTCGGCCTTCGCCTAACGGTGTGCCCATAATATTGACAATCCATCCCCATCGAGATACTACGAGAAGCAATAAATGTTTTTTCACACCACCTTCATCAGTGGAACAAGGACAACAGAGGATGAAAATAGAACTCGCCGATCGCATCAAACACCTTCCTCCCTATCTCTTCGCGGAGATCGATCGATTGAAACAAGAACAGATCCGGCGGGGAGTCGACACCATTGACCTGGGTGTGGGGGATCCGGATCAACCCACGCCGGATCATATCATCAAGGCCCTCTGTGAAGCCGTCAAAAATCCCCGGCATCATCGATATCCCTCCTACGTGGGTCTCTTGGGTTTTCGGGAGGCCGCGGCACAATGGATGAAGAGGCGTTATAATGTCTCCATCAACCCGGCAACCGAGGTCGTCTCCCTGATTGGATCCAAGGAGGGAATCGCCAATCTCCCCTATGCCTTCATCAACCCCGGTGATGTCGTCCTCATCCCCTCTCCCGGTTATCCCCCTTATACGAGCGGCACCCTCTTCACAGGTGGAAAACCCTATTGTCTCCCCCTAAAAAGGGAAAACAGTTTTCTCCCGGACCTCAAAGCCATCCCCAAAGATATCCTAAAAAGGGCCAAACTGATCCACGTCAATTATCCCAATAATCCCACCTCCAAGGTGGCCCCCCGCTCCTTCTATGAAGAAGTGGTCCGCTTTGGACACAAAAACAATATTATCGTCTCGAGTGATATCGCTTATGGAGAAATCTATTATGGTCCTGAAAGACCCTTGAGTCTTTTGGAAATCGACGGTGCCAAGGACGTTGCAATAGAATTTCACTCACTGTCCAAGACCTTTAACATGACGGGATGGCGCATTGGTTTCGCCGTGGGACAGGCCGATATCATCGCCGGACTGGGCAAGATCAAGACCAATATCGATTCCGGCATCTTTGAGTCCGTGCAGATGGCCGGCATTGCCGCCCTTCAAAAACCTGCGTGGACGGATTTGATGAGAAAAGTCTATCAGGAACGCCACACCTGTCTGACAACGGGTTTAAAAAAGATTGGTTTTGACATTGCCTGCGCCGAGGCCTCCTTCTACGTGTGGATGGCCGTGCCCCGGGGTCTGACATCGGCGACCTTTGCCATGAAACTCCTCAAGGAAAAAGGGATTATCGTCACCCCCGGCAATGGTTTCGGAGAGTATGGTGAGGGCTATGTCCGTTTTGCCCTGACCCAAGAGGTGAAAAGGCTTGAAGAAGCCCTTTCGCGCCTCAAAGGTATTCTTTAAGTGAGGACCACCGCCTTTATCAGTCTGGGATCCAATCTGGGCCATCGCCGCCGGACATGCCACGAGGCCCTTTTAAAACTCACCTCCCATCCTGAAATTTTCCTAAAAAACTCTTCCTCCTACTATGAGTCCGAGGCCATAACCCTTGACAATACCCCCCAACCCCCCTACCTCAATCAGGTCGTCGAGATCGAAACCTCCCTTGATTCTCGCGCGCTTCTGTACTATCTCCTAGAAATCGAAAAAACCCTGGGCCGGAGCCGCCAAGAGAGATGGGGCCCCCGCACCATTGACCTCGACATACTCTACTACGACAATTTAGTCACGGAATCGCCCGAGCTCATCCTCCCCCATCCGGAAATCCAAAACCGCCCGTTTATCCTGATCCCCCTGATGGAAATCGCCCCCTCATGGCAGGATCCCAAAAGCAAAAAAAGTCTGGAAGAGATGTGCCGTGGCCTACCCCAATCCCAAAAAGTGACGAGGGCCTCCTGATGAGAATTCTTCTTTTCCTCCTCTTGATTTTTCTCCTCTATCAACTCTGGAGGTTTTCTGAATTAAGGGCCAAAATGATCCGAAAAAAAACCGTCAAGACCCAACCAAAAATCGAGGCCCACCCCATGGTTCAGTGTCAGAGGTGCGAAACCTTTGTCCCCAAAAACGAATCCATTGATTATAAGGGACGTGCTTTTTGTGGTGAAAAATGCCGGGATGAATCCAGGCCATGATTACACTTGAACCCCTAAATCAAAAGTGCTTTAATGCTCTATCCTTATGTCCTTTATTGATCCCAAAACCAAAGAAGTTAACTGCAAGATCGTCTATTACGGCCCTGCCTTCTCCGGAAAGTCCGCGAACATCAAGAGTCTTTACAGAAAGATGTCCAAGGGGAAAAAGATCAAAATCCTCTCCATCCCCCAATCCCAGGACAAGACCCTCTTTTTTGATTTCATTCCCCTCTCGGTAGGAATGGTTAATGATTACAAGATCCGCTTTCACCTCTATACCGTCCCCGGTCAGCCCCTCTACGACACCAGCCGACGCATCATCCTCAAGGGAGTCGATGGTATCGTCTTCGTCGCGGATTCCCAAGTCGCCAAGATAGAGGATGATCTGGAAAGCCTGGAAAATTTGAAAACCAACATGATCGATCTTGGGGCCTCTCTCGATGATTTTCCACTCGTGATTCAATACAACAAACGAGATCTGAAAGGCATCGCCCCCTTAAGTGAGCTCAACACCCTCCTCAATAAAACCAACGTCCCCACATTTGAGTCCGTCGCCAGCGAGGACAAGGGGACCTTTGAAACGATGCAATCCATCGCAAAGCTGGTCTTGAAGGAACTGAAAGACTGACCTTCACTTTGGGACTTTTTTCCAATCCTCCAAAAACCTCTGAATCCCGATATCCGTCAGGGGATGTCTCGTCAATTGCTGGATGACATTAAAAGGGACCGTCGCCACATCGGATCCAATGAGGGCCGCCTCCTTCACATGAATGGGATGGCGGATACTGGCGGTCAAGATCTGGGTCTTAAAACCATAGTTATCATAAACCTGCCGGATTTCTGAAATCAGATTCATCCCCGTCTCGGAGATATCATCCAATCTCCCCACAAAGGGACTCGCATAGGAGGCCCCCGCCTTGGCCGCCAAAAGGGCCTGATTGACGGAAAAGACGAGGGTCACATTGGTAGGGATCCCTTCTTGAGCACAGAGCTTTGTGGCCTTGAGTCCCTCCGAGGTCATGGGCAATTTAACAACAATATTTTTATGCCAGCCGGAAAATTCGTGGGCCTCCTTCATCATCCCCTTGGCCTCCAAGGAAACGGCCTCCACACTGATGGGACCATCGACGATGGAGACAATTTCCTCGATCACCTCCCTGTGTTTGCGACCTGTCTTGGCCATCAGGCTGGGATTGGTGGTCACACCATCAATGACCCCCATCTCATGGGCCTCTCGAATCTCTTTCACATCAGCGGTATCGATAAAAATTTTCATGCAAGCTCCTTTTTTTCGGTTACACCTCAAATCGCCGCTCCAACGCTCTTGTCAAGGTCACCGGATCGATATACTCCAGATCCCCCCCCACAGGAATCCCAGAGGCCAAGCGGGTCAGCCGTTTATTAAAGGGCCTTAACACCTCCGTCAAATAAAGGGCCGTGGCCTCGCCTTCGGCATTGGGACTCAAGGCCAAGACAATTTCTTGAATGTCCTTATCCCTTTTTAACCGCTCCATCAAGAAAGACAATCTCAATTGATCCGGCCCAATGGCCTTCAACGGCGAGAGGACACCATGCAAGACATAGTAGAGACCCCTAAAAAAACCCGTTTTTTCAACCGTTAAAATATCCGAGGGTTCTGCCACAACACATAAAATCGTTGTGTCTCTCTGTCCCTTGGCACAAAGAGGACAGCGTTTCGCTTCGGAGATGTTTTGGCAAAGATCGCAATAATAGACATTTTCGGTCACTCCCTGAATCGCCACTGCCAGGCGTTTGGAATAATCCCCCTTGGAACGCAAAATAAAATAGGCCAAGCGGGTTGCGGTCTTTTCACCGATCCCCGGAAGCCGGGACAATTCTTGAATCAGTCGATCTATTGGATTCACAAATTTGGGGGGTTGAGTCCTAAATCCTCAAAAACCTTCATCATGCCTGTTTTGGCATTCTCACGGGCCTTTTTCAAGGCCTCATTCACAGCGCCGGCAATTAATTCCGGAAGCATGGATTCTCCCACCTTCTCCACAAGGCCTTCCTCCAAGACAATCCTCAAAATCTCTTGCTTGCCATTGGCGACCACCTTGACCATTCCCGCCCCGGACTGTCCCTCAAAGGTCATGGCCTCGAGCTCTTCCTGTCTCTCTCTCAACTGTTCCTGAATCTTGCCAGCATCCTTAAACATCTTCAAAAAATCCATCAATCTCTCCTATGACTTCCTCTCGACAACTCTGGTCTCTTGAGGGTCGAAAATGGCCAGGGCCTCATCCACAATCGAGTGAGAACGGCCCATCTTTGCAGGATCAGGGGGCGGACTTCCCTCCTGGAGAATCCACTCAATCTTCATCTCCTTTTTGAAAAATTTCTGGGCCAGTGACACCAAGACCACCATGCGCTCGGGATCCTGAACCACCTCATAGTAAATCGAACCCTGCGGATAACTGATAATGAGGCGCTCATGCTCCATCGAAACCAGGGAGCCATGTTCCAACATCGAGGCCAGTTGAGGTTTGTGGGACTTGACAAAGGCCAAAAATCCCAGCCATGAGGGGACCGGTGAGATCTCACTGGGGGGACCCAAAGGAGGTAAAACCGCTGGTTTTGGCGAGGAAGAAAGGGTCTCCAGGCGCTGTAAAATTTCCTGAATCGACTGGACGGATTCCAGGTGACACAACCGCAAACACGTAATCTCCAACAACGTCTTGGGATAAGTCGAACGCGCCATCTCTTCATAGGCCCTGTACAAGATCTGAAACATCCGATCAAGATCGGCCCATGAACCCTGTTTCGCCTGGGCCATGATCTTTTCCCTTTCCTCCGGCAGGAAATCCTGCAAGACTTCCTGCCCCCCTTGTGGTTCGATCTGTGACACCAGGAGGTGGCGAAAATGATTGAGGAGGTTTCCGGACCACCTTTTGACATCCAGACCCCCCTCAAATATCTCCCGAATCTTGTCCATCGCCCCCCTGGCATCCCTTTTGAAAATCAAATCCGTCATCTCAAAGACAGAATCATGACTCAAGATCCCCAGGGCCTCACGGACCTGGGAGGCCTTGATCGCAGAACCTGAAAAAGAGACGACCTGATCCATCAGACTCAAGGCATCCCGAAGGCTCCCGGCCGCCTCCCTGGCAATAAGAAACAGTCCTTCTTGATCGACCTTGATCCCCTCCTTTTTGGCGATGGAGGAGAGACTCTCCATAATCTTGGCCGCCGGGATGCGGCGCAGATCAAAACGAAGGACCCGAGAGAGGATGGTCGCCGGCAGTTTTTGGGGTTCGGTGGTCGCAAAGATGAAGATCGCGTGAGGGGGGGGCTCTTCCAGGGTCTTGAGAAGGGCATTGAAGGCCGAGGTCGACAACATATGGACCTCATCGATGATGTAGATCTTATAGCGTCCACTGGCCGGGGTATACTTGATGTTCTCCCTCAATTCGCGCACATCATCGACCGAGGTATTGGAGGCCCCATCGATCTCCAAGACATCCAGGGAGCGCCCCCGGGTAATATCCTGACACAGGGGACAGGCATTGCAGGGATCGGGGGTGGGTCCCTTCTGGCAATTGAGGGCCTTCGAAAAGAGGCGCGCGAGCGACGTCTTCCCGATCCCCCGGGGTCCCGTCAGGAGGTAGGCATGGTGGAGGCGTTTAAGACGGACGGCATTTTTAAGGGTCGTCGTCACCGCCTCCTGGGCCACCACCTCATCAAAGGTCTGGGGCCGATATTTGAGGGCAAAGACTTGATAGGACATTTATTTCTCCTCCCAGGAGACCCTAAAATAGGAACGGTCCTTTGTAATCAAAATGAGGGGGACTGACAAGCAAGAAAGGGGTCTTATCCCCGTCAAGGGAGGGGGTCGTGGAGGGGCATTATCAATTTGATAAGTGTGATATTATCAAAATGAGAATATTGACGTTTTTAGACATCACTCCCTCCCTACTAATTTCATAACACATTGATTTTATTATAAAAACATTGGCTATGAAATCCTTTGAGTTGGCACTGGGCTTGCAACCTATAGGGGGCAATGAAGATAATTCGTGGGATCCATATTTGTGCACTCTCCATTATATTAATAGGGATCCTTGTCTCCTCTTCGACCCACGCCGCAGGGGCCCTTGCTAAAGCCAAAACGGGCTCAAAGGTCAACCAGACTGCCAATATGTCCTTCGCCAATTCCGGCAGCAATGCCCTGATGTCGACGGTCAGCCAAGGGATCTTTGTTGATGTTGGCGGAAGGAATGTTGCCGTTGCAGGGACTGGAGCCGGCTCTGTTGAGGGGGGCGGTTTTGATGTCGTTGTCCGCGATCCCGGTGGTGGAGGGGGGCAAGAATGCAATCCCCAGACAAAACCAGCACCAGTACCCTGCATCCAATTTGTATGCCTCCTGGGCCAGTGGAAGCCTGATACCGTATCCCTCAATGGAGACGCCTGCAATGACAGCAACGCCTGTACTGTGACAGATGTCTGTTCCGGAGGGGCCTGCACGGGCTCTGGAACTATTCCAAATCTCAATGACAATAATGTGTGTACCACTGATACGTGCGTCAATGGCGCCGCTGTCCATACAAACAACACAGCTGCCTGTAACGATGGCAATGCCTGTACTGTAACAGATGTCTGTTCCGGAGGGGCCTGCACGGGCTCTGGAACTATTCCAAATCTCAATGACAATAATCCCTGTACCAAT
>MGSF01000013.1:48308-70913 GCA_001798715.1 Deltaproteobacteria bacterium RIFCSPLOWO2_02_FULL_50_16
TGACAATAATCCCTGTACCAATGACTCCTGTTCGAACGGTGTCGCTGTCCATACAAACAACACAGCTGCCTGTAACGATGGCAATGCCTGTACTGTGACAGACGTCTGTTCCGGAGGGGCCTGCACGGGCTCTGGAACTATTCCAGGTCTCAATGACAATAATTCCTGCACCAATGATACGTGCGTCAATGGTGCCGCTGTCCATACAAACAACACAGCTGCCTGTGACGACAACGATGCCTGTACTCAAACCGATACCTGCCAAAATGGCAGTTGCTCGGGGGCTAATCCAAAAACCTGCACCGCCTCCGATCAATGCCACAATGTCGGAATCTGTGACCCCGCAAATGGTAATTGCCCTGCCGGGACACCCATTGATTCCGGTATTCAAAATGAGTGCGGCGGATGCCAAACTCTAACAGGCACCAAGGGCGCTACCTGTGACGGTCCTGATGCTGATTCTTGTATCGGTGGCACTCTCCAATGTAGCGGTATTAATGCCCTCACCTGCCAAAACGACAACTCGGTAGCCAACAACTGCGGCGGATGTGAGGCCTTGTCCAACCAACCCAATACCTCCTGCGATCAAAACGGAGATGGTTGTACCGGGACATGGACCTGTAATGGGGCCGATGCCGTCACCTGCACCGACGTTCAAGTGGGCGACGGAGATACCTGTACCACGGACTCGTGCACCAATGGCCAAGTGGTCCACGCGACCATCCAATGTCCCGGCCAGACGGCCTGTGATCAGGCGGTCACCTGTGCGAATGGGTCGTGTCCTGCCCCCGTCTTAAGAACAGATATCGAATGCGGTCCCAATGATCCCGGATGTGAACCGGCGACCTGTACCTTTATAGCCCCGACCTGCAATCTTACTTGTCCCGGCGCCATTGCCGTTGGCGACGATGGGAGTCAAACCACCTTTACCGTTGCCGTGACCAATGCCGATCCCGACGGGGCCCCGGCCTGTACCCTCGAAAGCGGGGATGTCCTGGCCCCGGTCTCCGATACGGCCAATTCACCCACAGATCACTCCTGGAACTATCCGGCCGCGAGCAGTTATGATGTCAACGCCGACGGGACGATCTCCCTCGATTGTACGGCCCCCGGACGCGGCACTAATCCACCCGCCCATTGCGCCTGTGAGATCACTGTGGCCCAGTGCGGCCTTAATTGCACACAGGCCGACGGGACGAAAAAAGTCTTAGTCGATTCCAACGCAGCCTCTAATGGCGGCACCTGCAACAAGGTCACCTGCAACGCGACCCTTGACAGCAATGCCGTGGGGACCCAGGCAAGTTACTCCACGCCCCTCCCCAATGCCCAAAACCCCGACGTCAATGGATCAACCGTCCAGGGAGACATCTGCCAGACGGGGGAACATCATATTGCCGTTGAGACGACCATCGATGGCGTCACGGTCACTTGCGAGGATAGCTATGAGGTCGTGGCCCCGGCCCCCTCGTGCTATACCGTCATCGCTTCCCAAGGCCCTTACTATGCGGGCAATACCCTCTCCATTACCTGTTCCATCCTGAATGCCATCTCTCTGACGGCCACATTGGACGGATCCCCCCTGGATATGAACGGGGTTGATCTAGTCGATTGCAGGGGTCTCCAGGTCATACTCGGGGCCGGACCCAATCGCCTCGAAATCACCGCCCACGGGGGTTATGGCACCACGCCCACGATCTGTCCGATCCCACCCATCACCCTCAAGACACTGGATTGCGGTGACGGGACAACGGACCCTGGTGAACTATGCGATGACGGCAATGAGGATAATACAGATGCCTGTGTCAACTGTAAGGTCGCCACCTGCAGGGACGGTGCTATTCGTACCGGGGCAGAAGAATGTGATGACGGCAATACCGAAAATACAGATACCTGTCTCAACGATTGCACCTTACCCTCTTGCGGTGACGAACACCTCCAGGTAGGCATCGGAGAGGAATGCGAACCCATTCTCGAGGCCCTTGGCTGTCATCAAACCTCCTGCATCCATATCCCGGTCTGTAGCGGATTTATCGCCTCCCTCGTCACTGCAGACGTCGGTCAGATCGCTCAAGTCACCGTCCAAGGAATCGCCGACAAATTTTGTGTGGGACCGACCTGTTCGGGCCCCTTTACCAATAGCGCCAGCATCGATATCCCCTGCACGGCGGCCAGCATCACCCCCTATCCCCTCATCCTCTATCGAGGGAATGCCTCTCCGACGAGCCGATGCCCCGCTGAGGCCAATCAAGATACAACCATTACCATCGAGTGTCGTGCCGTTTGTGGCGATGGTCGCGTTGAAGGGGATGAGGAGTGCGATCCCCCTGCAGAGGGTGCCTGCGACAGCAATTGTCAAACCATCACCTCCATTCCCTGTCCCGACGGATCGACCCCCGATGCCAATGGCAATTGTCCGACACCCACAACGACCCTCACATGCGATGACGGGACCGTCGTAACGAGTCTCAGCGACTGTCCTACTCCCCCCACGGAATACACCTGCGACGACGAGACTGTCGTGACGAGTCTCAGCGAATGTGTCTCCTGTCCCTATGGTGGTTCAGTCGGGCCTGGACTGACGTGTCCTCCCACCGGCGGACCCAATCCCACCACCTGTCCCGATGGCACCGTCGTCACCTATCCCGATGACTGCCCCGAGGAGGATGGCGAGGAGGGTGGCAAAGATCCCGGCACCACCCCCGGTTCCTGTGGTGACAAAATCGTCCAGCCCGAACTCGGCGAGGAATGCGATCCCCCGGGAGAACTCGATGCCGACGGATTCTGCGATGATCGGTGTAAAATAGATCCTTGTGCCTCAAAATTTGAGAAAGGCAGTCCCGATTATCAGTGCTGTGAGATGGCCTATCACTTCAAAAAAAGTGATCAAGACACGCGCTATTCAAGAGAAATGCATACCCAAAAGAATGCATCTCATTTCTCACTCCCCCTGTATACGAAGGTGTATTATCAGGGCGGTGGATCACTCAATTACTCGATGAGCTACGACGAGCCGATAGAGGATGCCTTTGACGTCGAAAACTCTGAGGCTTTCAAGTGTTGCAAGGCGGGATTCCTCGATCCAAAGGATTTTACAGAGACCTATGATCAATATGAGGCCTACAACAAGCGGAACGACCAACTCCAGCAGATGACTGACAAATATAGCGCCCTTGTGGAGAAGTACAAGAAAGAAGAAGGGCTCTCTCCCGACGAAAAACTCACACTCGATGATCTTGAAAAGAAGATGAGAAAGGAGAAAAATGATCTCTCGGCCCTTCAAGAGAAGGGGGCGGCCTCCGCAAATAGGATGAAAGCCCAATTGATAAAATGCGAGTGTTATTTCGCACCTCCGCTCTCGGCCCCCTCCTATTGCTACTCCTGTGAACCGGACTACAAGGTCCGTAGTCTCAATCGCTTTGTCGATGTCAACAAAGAGGCCCTCTACAAACAGGGGATATGGATAAAGTCCTCCCCCGCCCTCAAGCGAGAGAAAAAGAAGGCCCTCTCCCACTTTGACATGTATCAGTACAAACGGCTCCGGGATCGAAAAGCCCGGCTACAGAAGAAGGACTGGGTGTATACCCCCTTTGACGTCCCTGTCTGTGAGTGCCGCACCGATGAAAAGAAGGCCATTTCCGATCCACAACAAATCATGTCTCTCCTGGGATCAAAGACATACGCCTTACACTCCTTGAATCAAAAGAATCTCATGAGTCAAAAAAATCTCACAATGATGGAGAAGGAGAAAGAAAAGGATTTTTGTGTCCCCCCGCAGATTTTAGACGACATGCAAAATCCAAAACGGTTTCAAAATCCCCTGGTGGTCGTCGGTCATGATGAGGGGAAAAACTGTGTCATGGTGACTCGTCAAGGAGAAATGATGAAGTCTCTGCTCCAAATCGACCCACCCACCTGCCTCCCCGTGTGTGACTGTCTGGAGACAGGGACCCCCCTTGATCCGGAACCCTTAATCGGTGGTGATCCTGATCCAGATCCAGCCACTGATGGCTCGGGATCTACCTCAAAACCCACCTTCGACACCCTTATCGATACGGCCCATCTCCCCAATCCCTCTACCAGTCCCCATCTCAAGATGTGTTTTATTGCAGAAGGATCGGATATCGCCAGATGCCGAGGCGGCGGGGAGATCAAATACGACAAAAAAGTACCCCTCTTGGATCTGAAGATGACTCACCCTGCCTTGTTCAGGGTTTCTAAGATACTCAACAACGGCGACGAGGAGAAAGAAAAAGAAATAATGAATGAGGTCATCACGGCCGTTGTGACAGCCGATCCTGCCAAATATGATTTTAAGATCATCCATGCCAAGGCCAAAAAAGGAGGCCTCATCCCCTCTGCAACAGAGGGTGTGGGTCCAGGAAAGGCCGCAGAGGGTACACCCACAACAGCCGTCAGTCAGGGAGAATTTGATCAGAAGGTCTTTGCTGAATATATCATACCCAATAACGGTGGCGCGCCCGAAATAGACAACAATGGCAATATCTATTATGAATCACCCAACAACGGCCCTGATTCCGCTAGCGGAAACAATGGCAATAATGGGCAGGGCCCCGGATCAAATAGTGCAAACAATGATAATGGACCTCCTCCATGGGCCGGTCCCCCCGCAAACGATGGTGGTGGTGGCGGTGGTTCTCCTCCAGGGGCCGCTGATCCCCTAGCCGTAGACGATGACGACGAAGAGATGGATGGGGATGTAGACGACGATGATGATATGGATGATATGGATGATGTTGAGGTGGTGGATGGCTTTGGGGCCCTCTTACTGGCCTCATCAACGGCCAATACCCTGACGACCGATGAGACCATTGAAGATATAGCAACGATTGTCTATGTTGATGTAGGGTACCAAGGGAGCGGCGGCTGTAGTCTCAACCAGACAGACTCCTCCACACCCTGGACATTCTTTGGATTGGGGCTTTTGATCCTTCTCACTCTGGGCCTCGTCCGGAGAGGGAAAAAAGTGCCCGTCGTCCTTAAGACAAAGAAAAACTAATCCCTAAGCCGCTCGCCAACACCCATTGGACATGGTCTGCCGAACAGTCCCCCCCAGCGAAGAGGGCGACAAGATCTTTTTTAAGACCCTGTTTCTGTTGTGGACTATTTCATCCAGGGGAATCCCCAGGACATATTGGAGCATTGTCCCCCAGTTGATGAGGGTCATCTTCAAATACCCATACTGCTCCCACTTGCGGGCACTGGTCACTGCCTTTCCCGAATAACTGAGGAGTCTCCCCCTTTTTTTCAGCCGCCCCACAAACAGGACATCCTCCAATAGGGGGACCTTGGGATAGCCCCCCACATCGTCAAAGACCTTCTTCCAGGCAAAGAGGACCTGATCCCCGTAGGGGAGCTGCCAGATCGCCTCTCGGAGCTTGACCCCGAATTCGATCACCCGGGCCTTCCACGAGGGACTATCCAGGACAAATTGATACGCCCCGCCCACAAACCGGGAGCGGGACTTGAGAGCCTGATAGAGCTTGGGAACGGTGTAGAACTCTATCGTGGTATCGGCATGGAGAAAGATCAAGAGCTCTCCCCTGGCCACCCGTGCCCCCAAATTCATTTGATAGGCCTTGTTGGCCTGCAGGGAGCGGTGGATAAAGACATTCCTCCCCTGAAGGCGCCTCCTCAAAAAGGGGAGGGCATGGCGGTCGCGTCCCGCCTCCACGACGATGACCTCACACCCCTTTTTATTGATAAAGGGGGTCGCCGCCTGCACCAGGAGATTGGTGTCATTGAGGCTGGGGATAATGATGCTGACCTGGGGTCTTGCCATAAAGTTTGATAATCAAGGGACTGTTGAAAAATGCCATCTGCTGCGTTGCCCTCGTCGCCGGCTCCTCGACGTACTTGCTAGTACGCCTGCGTCGCGGCTCCTCGGGCTGCCTTGCAGCTGGACATTTTTGAACAGTCCCTAAAAGCCATTTTTCAACACCCCTATCAACCACATTTTGCGACTTTCGTCTACACCTTTGCAAGGGCCCTTTCCATCTGATGAAAGACGTGATCGGCGAGTCTTTGGACCTCATCGGGATTGTGGCGATCATAATCCTGGACTGAAATAACAGGTAATATTTTTAAGGTCATTGTGGAGCGTCGAGTGAGATTCAAGGAGTGTTTAGGCACGGCCTGATGTCCTCCTAGAATCACCATGGGCAAAATATCCCTTCCTGTTTCCAGGGCCAGGCGAAAGGCCCCGAGTTTAAAGGGAAGCATGTGGCTATCCGGTGATCGTGTCCCCTCCGGAAAAAAGAGGATGGAGGACCCCCTGTTTAACCATGCGTGACACAAGGCCATGCAGTGTTCCCGGCTTTCCGGGTCACCGCGTCTGACGGGGATATGCCCGCAGAGTCTCATCATCCACCCTACGATGGGGAGATTGAAGGTCGAATGTTTTCCGATCCACTTGAAATGAAGAGAGGCCCTGTAGGGGACCAACCCATCCAGCATGGATTGATGATTGGAGACCATCACATAGGTTTTGTTGGGGCTCATGTTTTCCCTTCCAAAGACCTTGATGGTCCAAAAGGGATTAATATCCACATAGTGGTTGGCCCAGAGACATGAGATTTTTTGCAGCACCCTTCGATTGGGATCAAAGGGAGAGGCGATCACCCCTATAATAAGGGCGAAAGGAAAGATGACCACGCAACTGGCAACAAAATAGGACCACAGGGCAACATTCATGAGAAGGTAAAAAACCCCGGAAAGGATCCTCATGAATACTTTTATAAGGGTGGTGGAAAACAACATTTCCTCTCGCTTTTGCACAAAATCCTCCACTGCCGGATTTTGTGCAGCTAGGAAAATCAATGGCATAGAGGCAGCAAGGTGATTGATTTTCCTAAAGCCGCTCAAGAAAAGTTGTTTTCCACCACTCCCTTTATAACTATTTTGAGTGAAGATGAGAATAAAAATAATTTCGACAGGAAGTGGCTCAATATGTTAAGCCCTCCTATCAAAAGTAAGGAGATGATCGTGTCGGAAAAGTTCCTCTCAGGGAAGAGACTTCTCCAATTTGAGGCCCTGCAACATTGCCTCGTGCCTCGCAGTCGAAATTTTAGTCATACTCAAAAGCAAGAATCTATCCGGCTGATCAATGATTTTTTGGACAAGACCCCCCTTTCGGTCCAACGAAAACTGGCCCTTTTCTTCATCGTCATCGACATTTTTTCCCTCCTCTTTGGCGGAAAGACCTTCAAAAATTCCTCTCCCCAAAAACAAATCGCCATCATGAATCTCTTTTTTGATTCTCCCTTAGGTTTGTTCCGCAAGGGTTTCTGGGGACTCAATACACTCATAAAGCTCGGCGTCTTTGGACAGCCCTCTCTCTATGCCGATATCGGCTACGCCAAAAAGGAGATCGACAATCATGTCTGAGAAGGTCCTTGATTACGATATCGTCATCATCGGATCGGGGGCCGGTGGCGGCACCGTGGCCAAGGAGCTTTCCCCGCTCTGTGCACGGGGGGCCAGGATCGCCCTCCTTGAATGGGGGGGGCACTTTGAAAAAAAAGACAACACCCGGGAAGAAATCCCCATGGCCGAAAAATATTATTTTGACCATGGAGGGTTTCAGACATCCACTCAGGACATGACGCTTGCCTTTGCCAGGGCCCTGGGGGGATCGACCACCGTCTATACGGGGACCTCCATCACCGCCCCCGACTCTGTCCTCAAAAAATGGGATGTCCCGGGGGTCACGCCCCAAGACCTGAAACCCCGTTTTGAAAAATATATCCAGGAAAACGGCGTCCACCTTTATCCCCCAGAAGAAATCAACGACAACAACAAACTCTTTGTGGAGGGGTGCCAAAATCTGGGATGGAAGGTCGAGCAATTCCCTGTCAACACCCGGGGCTGTCAGGGACTCGGTACCTGCAATCTCGGTTGCGCCGTTCACGCCAAACAGGGAACGGCCGTCGTCCAGATCCCCCAAGCCCAAAAAAACGGGGTCGAGGTCATCCCCTTTTGTCGGGCCGACCGTCTCGATGATCACGATGTCCTGGCCACAGTCCTCCCCCCGGAAAATGCCTTGAGGGCCTCCCCTTTATCCCCAGGACGATATCGCTTCCGGGCCAAAAAGATCATCGTGAGTGCCGGGGTGATTCATTCTTCCGCCTTGCTGTGGCGTTCCTTCGGAAATGCCCTGTCTTCGGACCTTGGCCGTTACTTCACCTGTCAACCCGCCCTCATTTTAGTCGGCGAGCATCCCCATCCCATCAAAAATACGGAGGGGCATCCCAAGAGTTTTTATTGTGACCAATTTGTTCCTTCCGACCACTTTTTATTGGAAAGTTGCATGTACTTTCCGTTGACCCTCGCCAAAAACCTCATGGGCTTTGGGGAAGAGATGGATGACCTCATGAGCCATTACGCCCATCTCCAAATGATCCTCGTCCTTGCCATCGACAAGGCCGAAAGACACAATCGAGTCACTATCAATAAAAAAGGGGATCCCCTTGTTCATTATCGCTTTAGCAAAAGGACTCAAGATTCGTTTATTCAGGCCATTCGCTCTAGTACACGCCTCTTTTTTGCGGCGGGGGCAAGGCGCGTCCATGCCCCGGCGATGGACCGATTTTTTATCTCTCCCGAACAAAAAGACCAAATCGATACCCTGATTCATAAAAAATATTTTAAACTGGGAAAAATATCGATCTCGGCCGCCCACCTCATGGGGGGTTGCCGCATGGGAGAGGACCCCAAAGAATCCGTCACGGATCCCTGGGGCAAGGTCCATGGACAGGATCATCTGTACGTCGCCGACGCGAGTCTCTTTCCGGCGGCCGTGGAGGTCAATCCCTACTTGACAATCATGGCACTCGCTGATCGAGTGGCGGAGGGGATCAAGAGGGAGTTGAGTTGAAACGATGTCATTAAGTGGAGCTCAAATCGTCGTGAAGGCCCTGGAAGATGAAGGGGTCAAGTTCAGCTTCGGAATCCCGGGGACCCACAATATCGAGCTCTACGATGCCCTCTTGGAGACCGAAAAGATTATAACGATCCTTGTCACCGACGAACAGAGCGCCTCCTTTATGGCCGATGGGGTGGCGCGAGCCTCGGGATCCTTGGCCGCCCTCAATCTCGTCCCCAGTGCTGGACTCACCAATGCCATGTCCGGGATCGCCGAGGCCTTTCTTGATCAGGTCCCCATGCTGGTGCTTTCCTGCGGGATCCGGCGTGACAAAAAATTTGCCTACCAACTCCATGATGTGGACCAGGCCGGTCTCGCACGACCTGTGTGCAAAGAGGTTTTTATCATCAAGACTCATGAAGAGCTCTACCCCACGATCCGCGCGGCTTGCCGGTTGGCCCAAAAACCCCCCTGTGGCCCCGTGATGGTAGAGGTCCCCGTTCATCTCTATCTTTTCCCGAGCGAATTGACGGTCGATCAACTCCAACTGCCCGATTTTGAAGACACGCCCCCTTCTCTCAATCCTCAAACGCTTCAGGTCATCCGCCAATGCCTCCATCAATCCTCATCCATCGGGATCTATGCCGGGGCAGGGGCCCTGGGGGCCAGAGATGAATTATTGGAACTCGCTGAAAAACTGGATGCCATCATCTTTACCACGATCTCGGGAAAGGGTCTCTTTCCCGAAAATCACCCCCGCTGGGGATGGGTCACGATGGGTGCGGCCGCCCCGAAAGAAATTCAAAGGCTGGAAAAGGAGTTGGACTGTTTGTTGGCTATCGGGTGTCGGTTTGGCGAGGTGGCCACAGGAAGCTATGGCTTTCATCCCCCAAAAAATCTGATCCATATCGATATTGATCCCGGGGTCTTTAACAAAAATTTTCAGGCGCAACACATCCTCCAAGGAGAGGCGCGGGAGGGCTTGAAGACCCTCCTGCCCCTCCTTCAGACCCATCCAACAAATCAGGAACGCCTCCAAAGACTGTCCGAGGCCCACCAATGGATCCGCAAGGAGCAATGCGCCATCAAGGAAAAGACCCAAGGGGTGTCTCCGGCCCTTTTTTTGGCGGCCCTGCAGGGGCAATTTGGCCCCCAAACCATTTTTGTCACCGACAGCGGCAACGGGACCTTTGTGGCGATGGAACTCCTACGACTCACGGAGCCTCGTTCTTTTTTGGGACCCATTGATTATTCCTGCATGGGCTACAGCACCCCGGCCGCGATCGGGGCCAAACTCGCCGCCCCGGACCGGCCCGTGGTCGCCCTCATAGGGGATGGGGCCTTTTTGATGACGGGCTTAGAACTCCTGACGGCTGCCACTTACGGTATCGGTGTCGTGGCCTGTCTCCTCCATGATGGGGAGCTCTCGCAGATCGCACAATTTCAAAGGAAGGCCCTGGGACGCGAGGGGTGGACGGCCGTTCACGACTTTCAGGCGGACCCCCTCTCCCGCGCCATGGGGGTCGATTATGTCGGCATTCAAAACGACAGCACCATCAAAGAGGGGGTACGTCAGGCCTTTGAGATCAGCCAAAAGGGACGGCCCGTCCTGGTCGATGTGGCCATCGACTATTCGACCCCCACCTATTTCACAAAAGGCGTGGTCAAAACTAATCTGCTGCGGCTACCCTGGAAAGATCGTCTGAGGATGGTGGGACGTGTCTTGAAGAGAAAGATCACTGGCTAAAAATTATTTGTTCTTGCCATTACCATTACCATTGCCATTTCCGTCGCCATTTCCATTACCGTTACCGTTACCGTTTCCATTCCCATTATCGCCTCCATTGCCATTCCCGCTGCCGTTCCCATTCCCGTTGCCATTGCCATTGCCGTCAACATTCTCCCCATCACTGTCATTATCGTTACTATTATTATCATCCTTTTTGGCATTTTTCTTTTCCTGAACAAGGTCCTTGGCCTTTTCTTTGAGATCGCTCACCTTCCCCGTCTTGCTGTTTCCGTGGGACTCGGCCAGTGTGGATTGTAACTCCTTCCAGATATCGACCCCATCCGTCTCATCCTCCTCGATCGTCAAGGCCGTGGCATGAGGATTACCCTTGAGGGCCTGATCAACGGCCTCTCCGATACGAACGGCCGTCGAGTCAAAATCAATGGCCACAAGACTATCCACCTCGCGGGTCTCATCATCAAAGGCGATGGCCACCGAGACATCCAGATCCCCCTCGTCCTGGCGACTATACACAAAAGAAACACCCTCTTTGACCCCCTTGGCCGTGATATCGGTCAATTCGATCTCGATACGCTCATAGTTCTTGGCCGCCATGAGGAGAGAAACAATCGGCGTGTCGAGTGAGACCCCATTCTCCATCACAGTGACCACGAGGGGCGGATCAAAATAGGTGGACTCTCCCTTGTTTTCTGAAACCAGCGTCACGGAGGAAATCGCCATCTGGATATCGGACAGATCCAGTGTTGCAAGACTCTCCTCCGAAAGGAGTCCCGTCGCATAGAGATTGAGCATCTGGATATCACCAAAAATGGGGACAGGCTCCGCGTCCGTGGGGGAGTTGACACTCGTTTCGTCTCCTGTATTGGTATTGGCGGACGATTCCAACACCCCACCGGCCATTCCGCACCCTGACAACAAAAGAGATCCCGCAAGACACACAACCACAAGGGCATGGGAAAGGCCGCGTTTGATGAGGGAAGAAGGCTCTTCTTCCTTGGCCTTTTTCTTCTTTTCCTCATAAACGGACAATTTTGAGAGGAGGAGGGCCTTTTCTCGTCCCAATTGTATATTGTTGGAGGCCAATTGGTGACAGCGCCTTGACAATTCTTTATTGTTGCTCTTCAGGTAGACAACCTCATCAATGTTTTCCAACGATTGCCCTGCCAATTTGCAAAAAGACTCCAAAATTTCCAGATACGGTCCGGCAAAGGCGTTGTTGATGGAGCGATTGTCGAGATAAATCGCCCCATAGACCTTTCCGTGCTTGGACTTTAAGGGGAGACAGCAAAGAGACTTGAGTTTTAAGTCACGA
This sequence comes from Deltaproteobacteria bacterium RIFCSPLOWO2_02_FULL_50_16, assembly GCA_001798715.1. Taxonomy (GTDB): domain Bacteria; phylum UBA10199; class UBA10199; order 2-02-FULL-50-16; family 2-02-FULL-50-16; genus 2-02-FULL-50-16. The sequence goes on from MGSF01000013.1 coordinate 60,252, forward strand.
ACGGACTCAAATTTTGAAAAGACGGGTTCGTTCATGGCATCAATCGTCACCACCGTTTCACCCGTCAAGAGGACCTTCTCCGTCACGTTCCAGGAAAGCTCGCACATCGCTTCTTCAATGTCACGGGACTGATTATTGCGTGCCGCCACAACGCGCGCCTTGGATCCATCATATAAAACCAAAAAGGCCCGTTCGGCTTGTGTGATCTTGATGAGACCATCGATGACCTCATCAACGAGCTCCCCCCGATCCTGAAACGAGGTCACATCAAAGGCCAATTGAAAGAGTTTTTTAAGCGATAGAAGGATCGATCCCGCTACCTCAAAGGTCCCCCTACCACTGATATCGAGACGGTCCACTCCCTCACCTCCTCATATTTACATACACGAAGAACATCCTAGATTATCTCACTTTTTAAGTCCTTGTTAAAGAAAAAGGACAGAAATAATATCAAAATGAGAATAAACTGCACTTATTAGGTCATGATTCGCTGCGTCTAAGGTCCTGTGGTATTAACCTATTGAAATCATTCAAGTATTCACTTGGGATCCGGCGGGAGGCCTGATCCAAGAGGTGGGTCATGGTCCGATAACTCTCACGGGCCTTATCGGGATGGTGAAAATGATCATAGAGCTCTTTTAATAAAAGATGGGCCAAGAGCTCTTGTTCGACCTGTTTCAGCGAGGCAAATATCTCCAAGGCCTCTTTTGTCAGGGATTCCATTTTTAGAAAATCACCCCCTTGAACAAACAATAATTCGGCCTGCAAAAATTTGTATTGGGCCGAGAGGCGTTGGGAGAGCGACTCCGATGGAAGCGATTCAAGTAGAGAGGCGGCCTTGGACCATTTTTTTTGTGAAAGATAAAGACGAATAAGCCCCAGAAAGACCAAGATCTTTTCCTCAACCACATTTAAATCAGCAAAACCTTCCCTGGCCTTATTGTAATAGACCTCAGCCTCCTGAAATTTGTGACACCGGCGCAGTAGTTCAGCATAGGTAGAGTAAGAATAAGAAATCTGATAAGAGAGTCCCCTTTCCTTTGCCAGTTTGAGGGAGGTCAGGAGGGCCTCTTCCGCCTGAGACCAGGCCCCCAATTCCATAAAAAGACCCCCGAGATTCATTTTCACCTGGGCCATCTCCCCAAAAAAACCGAGTCGCCGATAGACATTGGCCCCGGCAAAATAGTATTCGAGGGCATGCCGATAATCCGCCCTCATATGATAGAGGTGTCCCAAATTGGCGAGCGCCCTTCCCTCGCTCAAGGGATCCCCCATCTTTTTTGCGAGATCAAGGCTTTCCTGATAACAGGATATGGCTTGCAAAGGGTCCGAGCCGTGGGACATCACATTGGCCAGATTATTGAGACACACCGAGACCCTCTCCCATGATTTTTCCTCACGCGCCTTTTTTTCCGCCTTTTTGAAAGAGGTCATGGCCTCTTCCTTGCGTCCCAAAAAATAAAGGGCAATCCCTTCCTGATTATAGAGAGAGATGATCTCCGGTGTTGTCTCGGTTGATTTTCTCGCCCTCTGACAATGGATGAGGGTCTCTTCGAATCGACCCAAACGATTACAGGTATTGATATAGAGGAGCGGTTCGAGATCATAATCAATGATTTTCAAGGTCTCCTGATAATCGCCATTTTCGTACAAAAGCCGCGCCAAGAGACGACGACAATCCTGATTTTTTGGATCCTGGGACAATCGGGCCCGGGTCTTTTGAATAAATTGATGCCGGCTCTCCCCAAGAAGGACGACATGTCTTGAACGAAGACCGGTCAAGGCATCGCCCTCAAGGTAGTCTTCAACAGAAATCTTGGCTAATTGTGGCTGAAGGGATTCCAAGGGATCAATGGCCTCTTCGACAAGGATGCTGAGGGCCTGGAGTACGAGACATGCCCGACCCTCTGTCAACCGATGGAGTGTTTTTACAAACGAATCTTCTACCCCATCAATATCCAAACACTTCACAATCAGTTGTCGGACTTGCCCGAGATCCAAAGGAGACAAGGGGAGGTGTTGCACAGAACCGCAAGAATCCAACCATGATTCCGCAGTTGACTGCGGCTCCTTATCCCCCTCGCCCCCTTGGGGAGAGGGTTTGGGAGAGGGGGAGACCTCATTTGAGCCGCACCCAAGTGTTTCCTCCCCCTCCCCTTGGATCCCCTCCCCAAAGGGAGGGGAGGATTTTAGTGCGGAATTTAGGTCCAATAGAGAAGTCTCCGAAGAGGCCGTCAAGACCCAAAGCCCCCGAGACACAGAACAGGCCTTTCTCCCCAAATCCAATTGAAGAGAGCGTGGAAGCAAATCAAAATCATCGATGAAGACAATCTCCGGGATTTTCTTCGGCAAAAAATCCTCAAGGCATACCGGGGATCCCAGTTCTTTGACAGAGAGGGAAAAGGTCTTCCACTCCTTCAGAGGCTCCTCACAACGAAGGGCCGATAAAAAGGCGCTTTTCCCAAGACCTGCACGACCTGACACCAAAAAAACGCCCGATTTTTTCCGGTGAGGAAACTCCACTATCTTTTTCAAAAGCGATTCGCGTCCCAGGGTCCCCACAAGCGACCAGCCATTCTGTAAACCCCTCTCTTCTTCCAAGGGCAGGTCTTGCTGCATCCTCAGGTTGACCTCTCGAATGAGATCGTTGGCCCTTTGCAGGCGATCGAGGGGGTTTTTTTGAAGCAACATGAGGATGATCTCCGCCAAGGCCGGTGATAAATCAGGATTCCACTTGAGGGGAGAGGGAGGGGGTGTCCACAAGATCTCCGGAATGAGTCTTGTCGAGGCCGCCGGATCAAAGGGCAGATGCCCGGTCGCCCATTCATAGAGGGTCACGCCCAATGAATAAAGATCACTGGCCGCCCTTGGCTTCATGTCTCCAAACAATTCCGGGGCCATATAATTAAGCGTCCCCTGAACCGTGCCCTCTGTGGGTTTCTCACCCCCATATTTTTGAGCCAAACCAAAATCGACAAGCACCAATCGGTCCCCTGAAATAATAATATTCTCCGGTTTGATATCCCCGTGATAGACATGATGGCGATGGAGATAGTGAAGGGCCCGGGCGGTCCTCCCCAACCATTGAAGGAGCGTCTTTTCAGGGAGGCGCGAGTGGGGCGCCACCTTTCCCTCCAAAAATTCCTCCGCGATAAAGGCCACACCCTCCTGTCGATCCCGTCCCACATCATAGACATGGACAATGGAGGGATGGGAAAGGTGACTTAAGATCTCAAATTCTTCATATAAAAGGGAAAAGGCCTTTTCCTGATCTTTATCGAAGGGGATCGTCTTTAAGACCACCTCGCGATGGGGGGGATTTTTTTCCCGGGCCTGATAGATACGAGCCCCCGATCGTGTGGCCAATGTCTTGATAATCTTGTAGTCTTGAAGAGAGGGCATCCCTTTTTTCCCCATGAAAGAAGTTTCGAGAAATGTAGTACCATGATTCCGCAGTTGACTGCGGCTCATTATTCCCCTCGCCCCCTTGGGGAGAGGGTTTGGGAGAGGGGGAGCCTTATTTGAGCCGCACTCCAGTGTGTCCTCCCCCTCCCCTCGGATCCCCTCCCCAAAGGGAGGGGAAAATTTTAGTGCGGAATTAAGGTAGTATACTGGATTGTCCTTGAGAATTGAAAGTCTTTAAGGCAAGGGGAGCCCGGCAATGCGGGGCTCCCCTTGCCCTTCATGCAAAACAAAACGATCCATCCTAGGGGGTCTAGGATGGATCGTTTAAAGTCAATGCCGTTTTTCCCCGGCATTAGGGGTGTGTGTGGGGTTGTAAGCTTATAGACTGCATATTGGATGCCAAAGGCTTGAAAATGGAATAGCTTGAAATTACTTAGTTTTTTTATTGCCCTGTCGGCCTTCCTGGGTAGGAATCGGCCCTGAGAATCCTGCAAATCACAAGGTACTCAAAAAAACTTCATAAATTCAAAGGCTTCTACACAGAGTCGGCTTGACAAATTTGTCAGTTTTTTGACGATTGTGTCATAGGGGGATGGGGGGAAAGTTGTTTTCCCCCACCCCCCATAGCGAGATCTTTTCATCGTGACTTTCTGGCATAGAGTATTTATAGAGGAAAGATGCCCCAACAAAGTTGGGGCAATGAGAGGAAGAAGCCTTCATAGGTTTCTCCTTCGGAGAAAGTCATGGGACATAAACTGCGGGAGCCTGTTAACGGACTCACTCACCTGGCCGGTGTCTTGCTGGCTATTATCGGACTTGTCGTCCTCGTTGTCTCCGCCACCCGCTACGGCAATGCCTGGCACGTGGTGTCTTTTTCCATCTTTGGGTCCAGCATGATCCTCCTGTACGCCTCCAGCACCCTGTACCACCTCCTGCCTCTCTCCCCGAAAGGGGTCGCCCTCTTAAGAAGAATTGACCACATCATGATCTTTTTTCTCATCGCGGGGACCTATACGCCTTTTTGTTTGGTCCCTTTAAGAGGCGCCTGGGGATGGAGCCTCTTTGGAACGGTCTGGGGGATTGCCCTTGCGGGCTTTCTGATCAAGATCTTTTGGATGCATGCCCCCCGGTGGCTCTCAACGGCCATCTATCTCATCATGGGGTGGATCGCCGTCGTGGCCATCTATCCAATGATCCTCTCGATGCCCCTAGGGGGGCTCCTCTGGCTGGTCGCGGGGGGACTTACTTATACGCTGGGGGCCATCATCTACGGTCTCAAGTGGCCCAATCCCTGTCCCCGGGTCTTTGGCTATCATGCCCTGTGGCACCTCTTTGTCCTGGGAGGGACCTTCTGCCACTTTTGGTCGATCTATTGTTACGTCACCCCCATCGGCTAAGTAAAAATTCAATTTGCGAACCCATGCGCCTTTGTGGCAGAATGCCCCTCGCTCAACCAGAAACGGGACTGTTGAAAAATCAAAGGGGGGATCCTATGAAGATCGGTCGTTTCAGCGCTCTTTGTCTCTTTGCCATAGCATTGACGTCAATGATCAGTTCTGCCGTCATGGCCAGACCACCGGTAGAATGCCTCAGCGGCAATGCCATTAAAAATGCCTTTTATGGAGAAGAGGGCGAGTACGAGGTCAAGGAAGGCCTGAGTGTCACAAAATGGCACAGTTTGCTAAATCGAAAAAAATTGACCCCCACAGAGGGTTGTTTTCTGGGGACCTTTCAGTCGGGAGACAGTTGTCTCGTCATACACCTGGACCAAAAGGAGATCGGCCGCGATCGAGCCGACTGCGAGTGGCAGTGTGTGGACTCCGACGACCCCAGCAAGGAATTTGAAAGGGGCCGAAGCAATAGCGGCACGGATACCCAAAACCTTGTTGGCATTGCCGGCAACGATTTTGGTTCAGGCAGTGTCCCCAGCACCAACCGCGATGATGCCTCCCGGAAATACTTTGATGACCTAAAAAATAGCGGCCTGGCCCATGCCAGTTATTGCCTCCACTCCCCCTACAATGAGTTTGACGCGTTCAACAACAAGACCATCTTCTGCCAGTGCTGGGATGCCACCAAGAAAAAGCCGCTTTTCTCCTGGGAATATAAATACTCCTATGGAAAAAAAGGGGGCGCCGAGGCCGCCTCTGAAGGTTCTTCTCAAAAAGGCGGCGGTTTTGGAGGGGCCTTCAAAAAGGGACTCCTTGGCCGATAATGGGGAGTCCTCTCCCCCTTTTTTGGTCCCCTCATCGTTTCCCCTTTTCTTGCACACCTCAATGTGCCAAAAACTAGTGTAATTACAGCAAGATATAAAGAAAATAAAGCCCACCCATAACCCCTCCTTTGGCCCCACCCTTGCATCACAAAGGGATAAAGAATCCAGGCTAGGAGGTCTCATGGCTCACTTATCATCCAAATGGATCGTTCCCCTCTTGACTCTAACCCTTATCGCCCTTGTGGGGTGTAGCTCCAAGTTGGGCTCCTCGAAAGACCCCGCATTGACCGATATCGTCCCTTCCAAGGGGGCCCCCGGGGCCATGGTGATCGTCTCTATTGAAAACTATGATCCCGCCCAGGACGTGGTCCATTTTGACGGCGTCCCCGTGGCCCTCCTCGCAACCTCTGAAGAGACCTCCAAAAAGACCGTCCAGGCCATCAGCATCAATGCCTCCGCTCCTGAGGTCGTCGATGGGACCAAGACGATAAAGACCTATAAATTTACCCCCAGTTCAGGTATAGAAACCCCCACCCCCGATAAAGAGACGACTGAGCCTTCCGAGGACAAAAAAGAAGAGGCGAAGGTCCTCCCCCCTAATAAGATCCTCTCAAAATTTGCAAAGGTCCCCGCCAATCTCTCTCCGCGTGTCATTTCCGTCACCGTGCGGCGGGGCGACTACGAGTCAGAGCCCCTTGACTTTGAGGTCCTGACCGCTGGGGCGTCAAACGGCACAACACAACCCACGGGCAATTCCAACCAAAACCCTCCTCCCCCTCCCCCTGATCCAGATCCCGACCCAGATCCCACTGCCGCATCCCTGGCCTATCTCCATTTTTCAGGATTCAGCGCCAAAAATGAAGGGGCGATGTTCAGTTGGTCCGTGACCAATGTCAAATCCGCCTTCCTCCTGGCGCCGATCAGTGGCTACACATTAAAAAATCCATTGGCCTATGAGAATTTCATCGGGTTTCCCCAAAATCCCAACCTCGCCGGCAAAAAGTCAGGGGAGAAGTTAGGGGACTTATTTGACGGGCTTCTGCAGGACCCCCTGGGAAAATTTGCCGACGATTACTGGTGGAATGTCTTTGTCGAAAACAGCCCCTCTGTCGAGCCCAATACACAAGCCGATCCTTATAACTATTGTCTATTACCTCGAGGGACATGGGATGAGGCCGATATCTCTCCCGCAAAAGCAGAGGCCCTCTGTGCCGACGAGTGGAAGGATTACAACCTGCCCGTCAACTACGTGAGCATCTTTATCCCCTTAAACCCAGGGGAGACGTCAAAGTCGGGGACCTGGACCCTCCGCAATCCATCCTCCCCCTTCTCCAATGCCTTCACCCTCTATTATCGGGACTGGGCCAACGAGCGTCATTATATCAAGCTCCTCTGCACCCCCTCGGGCTGTAAAGATCCGAAGAAAGAGAAAACAAGCCTTTCCCTGAAGCTACTGAAGGTAAATAAATACGAAGCTGTGGGCGCAATTTTTAAAAAGAAGGGATTTTTCGAGGATATAGGTAAATGGTTCTTATAACTCCTTAGTCCTTCTTGGGACACGACACTAGTATGGACATTTTTTAAAAGTCGTTCCATACTCTCCCCATTGAAAAAACGCCTCTTTCTAAAATGCATAAAATATAGTGTGCTCCTCGTCCTTGTCATGGGCGGCAGTGCCGCCGCCTATCTCACGCTACTCTGGTTTCGCCTCCCCGATCCCGCCGCACTCCGGGAGGCCAATCCCCAAATAACGAGCTTTATCCTCAGCAAGTGCGCCAAACGTCCCTGTTCGATCGAGTGGACCCCCCTCGATCAGATATCCCCCTTTGTCCCCCGGGCGGTTGTCTTGGCCGAGGATATCCGTTTTTTCAGACACCATGGATTTGACTGGACGAGTCTCAAAAAGGCCATGAAGGCCAATTGGCAACGAGGAAAGATCGTCTGGGGCGCCAGTACCCTCACCATGCAACTGGCCAAAAACCTCTACCTGTCCCCCGAAAAAACCCTGGGTCGAAAACTCCGCGAGGCCATGTTGACGATCAAGCTCGAAAGGTCGCTCCCCAAAGAGAGGATCCTGGAGATCTATCTCAATGTCGCGGAATGGGGTCCCTCCGTTTTCGGCATCACGGCGGCCTCCGAGAAATACTTTATGAAGGCCCCCCACGACCTGGGACCTCTGGAGGCCTCTTTTCTGGCCTCCATCCTCCCCAATCCCCAAAGGGCCGAAGAACCGGGATGGTATGATCATTTTATGAAGGTGGGGAGTCGCCTCTTTGACACCCTGCTACAAACCTATCTCCCCCCCATGCACCCCCTTCTCAAAGGGGATCCCTGCCAGGAGTTCCTGTCCCCCAAAGAGGCCTTTCGCATTGACTACCTGATCGCCAAGATCTTCAGCCTCTATGCGACCGACATCCTCTCCGGTGAGGCCGCACTCCTGACTGAGGCGACCCTCATGCAGGCCTTGACCGAGGAAGAACAGGTCTTTGTCAACACCCTCCTGACCCACTTAAGAGAGACGCAAACCTTTCAACCCCTCTCCTGCCCAAGACCGGAGGCCCCTTCCCGAGACCTCTTTACGCCCATCACACAATACGACTCCTTCGGACAGGGACAATACTTCTTGATCCCCCTCTCCATGGCCCCCGCCCTTCAGCGCCTCTTCGACGAGGCCCGTCAAGATGGATTTCCCCTTGTCTTGAGGTCCGCCTATCGCAATGCCGGCTATCAAATCTACGTCCTATTATCGACACTGCGCCAAAACAATTATTGTTTCTCCAGGACCGCCCGGCAGGTGGCCGCCCCGGAGAAAAGCGAACATGGTTGTGTGGATCAGGGCGCCGTCGATTTCGGGATATTGGATGAAAGAGAGGGATCTTTCGGGAAGACGGGGGCCTTTTCCTGGCTTCAAAACAACGCCCCCTCACTGGGTTTCTACCTCTCCTATCCCCCCGACAACAAAGAGGGCATGATGGCGGAACCCTGGCACTGGCGTTTTGTCAACAAACCATGAAACCCGTCTATCGCCGCATGCTCCAAGGCATGCAAAAAAAAGAGGAGGGAAAATCCAAAAAGAAAAGGGAGAGGTGGTTTGTCTACATCTTAAGATGCAGGGATGGGACGTTTTACACGGGGATCACCAATGACTTGAAACGTCGTTGTCAGCAACACAACAAGGGATCCGGCGCCCGTTACACACGCACACGCCTCCCTGTCCGACTGATCTTTTCTAAATCCTGCCGCAATCGCACCGAGGCCCTCGTGAGGGAATGTGCTATCAAATCGCTATCTCGAAAGAAAAAGAAGGGATTAATAAAAAAAACGAGGGCCTATCGCATCACTTGATTTAGTATAAAAATAGGGTCATCAAGACTGAATCCATTCTGAAATTTTGCCAGCGAGAAAGTGAGGAATCCAAAAGTAAGTTACTTCTCCTTCTTTTCTGACCGACCATTCTGTAGCATTGAGAATAAAGGCCTTATCTACGTTGTGAGTTTGAGCAAAACTCCTAAGATCAAGTGGAATATTCTTCTCAGAACCCCTCTTGACCTCGATGGGAAAGAGTCGTTCATTGAGGCGTAAGATAAAATCGACCTCGGTCTTATTTTTTGTCCTCCAAAAGTAGAGGTCTTGAGAGATGGGAAGATTTTTTTTGAGTTCCATAAAAATGGCATTTTCAAACAAGGCTCCGGCATCCGCCCGCAGTGAAAGGAGTCCAAATTGTTTTAAAATCTGATTGCGGACACCATTATCGTAAAAGAAGGTCTTGGGGGTCTTGACAACCTCCGTTCTTTTATTCGTCGCATACGGCCTTAAGAGAAAATTGACGAATGTTTCTTTCAAGACTTCAAGATGACGCACCACATGATGTCTAGGAAGCCGCAGTGTGTTTGAGAGCTCAGCAATATTCAACAGGTTCCCAACTTGCGAGGCTACAAGTTCTATGAGCTGGTTAAAAGGAACGATTTCAATGTTCTTCAAAATGCCCTTGATGTCCTTCTGAATGTAAGTGGAATAAATTTCCTCCAAAAAAAGTTTTTTTACCTCCGTGTCTGATTCCAGAACGACCCTCGGAAGACCTCCGAAGAGGATGAAGTTGTAAAAGTCTTCTTGAAAAATTTTTGCCTGGATCTTTTTAGAGTAGTCTCGGTGGCCGTCGAGGTCTATTCCATTGAGAAACGATTCTTCACCTGAACGAATGAACTGGAGATATTCATAAAAATCCAGCGGATAGACATGAAGGGTGAGTTTTCTCCCCGCAAGGGACTCCTTGATTTTCTGTTGGATCTCTAAACTGGATGACCCGCTCGCGACAATCTTGACCGAAGGGTAAGAATCATAAATCTCCTTAAAGAGGCGGTTGGGGTCATGGAGATAGTGAAATTCGTCAATGAGGAGACAAATTTCCTCTCCTTTATTCAGAATCCTCCGTTGCTCTAACCCCTTCACCCCTTCACTCAAGAGACGGAGATCGTCAGTCGTCTCCATGGTAAAGTAATACACCTTTGTCTGGGGGGAGTTTTCATTGAAGGAGGTCTCAAGCATTTTGAGGAGGGTAGTTTTCCCAACTTGGCGAGATCCCAGAAGGATCACAAATCTCTCCTTCTTAAGATAGCCTTCTAATTTCTCTAATGTTTTCCTTGGCTTAACCATTTTAATGCCATTATTTATAAAAAGTTATTATAGCGTAGGGTATTTTAACATTTCATCAAGAAGGGTCAAGGCAATTTTAGGAAACAAGATAGATTTTTGCGAGGGTTTCTACGATCTTCTTGAGCGGCCCCCTACCTCCCCTTCTCCGCCCTCTCAAAATGAGAACTATTATCAAAATGATAATAGTTTTATTTCAATCACTGTGCTTGTCATAAAAAAGTTATTGTATTACAATATGTTATGAGCTAAAATAGTTTTGATATTGGCAGGGAACTTGCAATAACTATGAGGTGGGCAATAAATCTTATGAAAAAACCCCTTATTATCCTCCTCCTTTTATCACTGACCGTCCTCGGGGCCAGTTGCAAGGGCTGTGGCTGTCAGGCGGG
>MGSF01000014.1:0-8933 GCA_001798715.1 Deltaproteobacteria bacterium RIFCSPLOWO2_02_FULL_50_16
GACGGCAACGATATAAAAATTGTCCGGGCATTTTAATGAAAAAGAGATATTACTTTCTTTGGTCACATCACAGGCATCCCCTTCACCGTCCTTATCCTTATCTGCCTGATCACTGTTCTGAGTATAAACACAATTATCTTGACCATTCACGAGGCCATCATCGTCAAGATCGTCGTCACAAGCGTTGCCTAAGCCGTCTTTATCTGTATCAGCCTGTTTTGGATTGGAAACAGAGGGACAATTATCCACTTCATCCAAAATTTCATCGTCATCAGCGTCATTATCATTTCCCTCTCCACAATCGGCAGTGGTCTGACAGACGTCAGGAACACAATAACCGGATGAGCATTTAAAGGTGTCAGAACAATCAGCATCGTTTGCACAGACCTTATCATTAAATTTTGGATCGGGATTGATACCCAGGTCTTTTATTATTTCATCCCCTCCAAAAACCTGTGTCGTAAATTGCCACTGATAATCCCCACCTGCGGCCTTTTCCATCGAGAGCCCGGAAAGGGCCTGAACAGTCCCCATCACCGAGACGGTGTACTGGGTATCGCTTTTCAGTGGAGAGGCCGGAATCAGGTGGAGAGAACGATCTTCCGATTCATATTGGGACACAGCGACAACCGATTGGCCGGAGGCGTCAAAGAGACGGATCGATGAGGCCCCCAGGGTCTTGGGATCCGGCTCAAAGTTTTCGGCAAAAACGGCATAAATAGGAGTTGAAACCGAAACATGGGTAGCCCCCGCTTTAGGAGAGGTCTCAGAAATCAATTCCAGACCTTCCCCTTGAGGCAGCTTGCTGGAGCATCCCACAAAAGAAACAAGGCTCGCCAAAAAAATGAAGGAAGCCGTTTTGTAGACTATGCAATGAGGTGAATGTTTCATGTGAATACCCCCTGAATAAATAGACTTTTTTTAGTCTCATCCTCAGTTATCGTTCGGTTGTCGTGGGGGGGTTGTGGGGAAGGTGATCTTTCCGTTTTCTTGAGAAAACACCTGTTTTTTGAGACGACAATACACCTAGATTTTTAAAACTTGGCTATCCCTCTCCTCATTATAGTTTATTTAAGGTAGGGATGGCCCCTTACCTTCATAAATATAATACAGAGAGGGGCTAGCCAAGATCATGGGATTTATAGTAAAATTGAGGTGTGTCAGTGATCTCCATTTATAATTTCAAAGACTACCGCTTATTTCTCAAAGAAAGATTTGCCGAGCTCAAAAAGGGTGATCCCCGCTTTTCTTACCGCTTTTTCAACCGTCTGGCCGGTATCCAGTCTTCAGGATTTATCAAGCTCGTGATGGACGGCAAGCGTAATCTGGCCCAAGACGGCATTCGCAAGATCGCCAAGGGGTTGAAGTTCAATGAACAAGAACGTAAATATTTTGAGGCCCTGGTCAATTTTAATCAGTCCCGGACCAACGAAGAGAAGGACTTTTATTACCGGGAATTATGCCTCCACCAACCTAATCACAAGATCAAGAAACTCACTGACGCTGAGTATCATTTGTTTTCGCATTGGTTTTATGTCGTGATTTTAGAGGCCCTTCGTTTCGACACCCACAAGAAAAAGGACATTCATTGGCTTCAAAACCGCATCAAACCCACAATCAAGCTCCAAGCGATCGACAAGGCCGTCAAAGAACTCAAACTTTTGAACTTGGTCTCCGAATCGGACAATGGGACTCTCCATGTCCGAGAGGTTGCCATGATGACGACGCCGGACGAAGTCAAATCCGTCCAGGTGGCTAATTTTCATACCCAGATGAGTGAAATGGCGATTCATTCTATTCGCCACGATGCGCCTTCTTATCGTGAATTTTCCGGACTGACCGTGGCGACCTCCAAAAAGGGTTTTAACCACATCAAAAAAACCCTACAGGAGTTTCGCCGTCGTTTACATACGATTACTGAAAAACAAGAAGGCCAGGCCAAGACGATCGTGGCCCATATCAATCTCCAGCTGTTTCAATTAAGCCGGGAAGAGGAGTGATGAAAAAGAGGTTTTTTATCTTTGCCGGTCCTGTGATGCTCCTTTTAATAGTTGCTGCCCTTTACGGGGGATGTCAGAAAGGCTATCCCGGCATCGAGGTGGGCAATCCCGAGACGCCTGCACCCATAACCCCTGTTGTCGGCAAATTTGTCGTTGTCACTCCTGTCACGGGCAATGAAAATTATTTGATCGAGATCGCCAGCGCCAGCGAAGCCAAAGTCTCCCGTTTTGGCAAGGGCTTGAACAATCAGGATATCCTGGCCAATATAGTCGAAGGTGTCACCCTCTCTTATGAAGTGCAGAATGATATTTTTATGATTCTTCAAATGGCCTTTGCCAATGGACAACGGCTCTTGATCCGCATGATGATGCAAGGAGGAGAGGTTCAATCCCTCATTATGATGATCAATGGGATTTTAGTGGACTCTTCATTTGAAATCAGAAAGGCTGTCGATCAATCAGGGATAACCCCTCGTTCGTGCCGTTCGACCATTCCCAATGTCTTAAATTGGCTTGTCGACAGCTTGTGCACGCGTCTCAATGCCTGTCATGCCAGTTTCACCTGCGATTCCTGCCGGAATTCCATCTTAAACCTTAAGGGTCAGATCCACGACAAACTCGGTCTGGCCCATGAATCTCCCTATGCAGAGATGTCTGTTCAGGAGATTGCCAATGCCATCACAGGGCAGGGCCTTTCCACTAATCGTACTCACGTGGCGCGTTGTTTGTCCGATGTGGATGCCCTCACCTGTAACAGTCTGAGCGCTGAAGGAAAACAAGTCACTTCAAGCGACTATAGTCCGGTTCAAAACATTTTACCTTCAGACAGCCATTCTTGCAGAGGATTTTTTACCTTTCATCGGGAGGATTCTGAGGGGACCTGTCGCCAAACGGATGTGACCAATCCCTTATTATGGTTTGTCGACACGTTGTGTACACGCATTCATCGATGCCATGGGGACTTGACCTGTGACTCTTGTCGGCATGCGATTCTCGCCATGAAAGGACGTTTACATGATGAGATGGGTCTTCCCAATACCCTCCCTTATTCTCAGCTGACCGTGCAGGAAATCGTGGATCGGATAGAGATGGGACTCGTTTCAGTCAACCCAACCGCTTTGTCGACATGTTTGACGGGCCTTCAACAAACGACATGCCGGAGTCTGGGAGACAATGGATTGACAGCGACACCGGTGAATTATGACAATCTCGAGGCTATCCTCCCGCAGGGGGTGAATACTTGTCAGTCCGTTCTCACCTCCGCTCCATTTCCCGAGTAACCACCCCATCCAAATTGTTGGATTTGAATTTGGAAAAAAAGATCTTTTCATGACCCCTTGAAATGGGGTAATCTCCGGCCCCAAGAAGATTTCTGGAAACCTAACCTACAAAGAGAGGGGTAGTTATGAAAAAAGTACTCATGATGACAGCCCTGGCATTTTTGCTTGTGGGGTTGTGGTCGGTGTCAGCAAGCGCCACCGACACAATCTCTCTGCAATCGGCCGAGGCCAAGACCTGTCAGGCTTTTAACGAGGCCTGTGGAACGGCTACCGGTGCTGGTGGGGGACCAACGGCCTGCTGCGAACCGTTCGTCTGCCACAATGGCGTTTGCAAAAAATATCAGGAGGCCAACCAGCCCTGTGGGACGCCTGCGTCGCCTCCTTGCCGACCCGGCCTGACGTGTCAGGGTGGTCTCTGTAAGTAAGGTGATGATCTGACGCGGCCCGGCCCGATTCTCTGCCAGAGAGCAGGCCGGGCCAAGTTGTCTCTCTTTCCTTCTTAAAAAGTTGTGTAAGTCTCCAATTTGTTTGACTTAAGTCCTTATATCTATTAGTGTTTTTTAAAGGTTGGGGAAGGCCCTCATTGTTGGTTTTCTCGCGCTGCGGTGGCGGAATTGCCTGGGCTTATCTAGGTGAAAAATATAAAAAAGCCCAGGTCCCACGCCACGGTGGTAAAAGTGGCTGCGTGGGGGTAGACCCCGATAGAGTGGTTTTATTGCGGCAGTGGCGGAATTGGTAGACGCGCCAGGCTTAGAACCTGGTGAGGTAACTCGTGGGGGTTCAAATCCCTTCTGCCGCACATTAAAATCACCCTATCGGGACCGCACCGCTCATTTCTTTGAGAAATGAGCGGCTGGCGCGCCAGGCTTAGAACCTGGTGGCCGAAAGGCTATGTGGGCGGCGAAGCCGTCCCTCTCGCCGCACATCCTTTTGTTAGTTTGCGGGGGTCCTGCGCCCCCGCAAGCGTTACAAAAGGATTGTCCCGTTGAGCGGAGTGAAACGGGGCCAAAGAATCATACATTGAGACCACATGGGGAGACAAATATGACCGAACCGCAAATAACAGCCAAATTAATCGAGGAAATTTCTCCCATAAAGAAAAAGATCGAGGTTGAAGCCCCCAAGCCATGGATTGCTGAGGAATTGGATAAGGCCTACAAGGAGATTCAGAAAAAGGCCAAGATCAAGGGCTTTCGCCCAGGAAAAGCCCCCCGAGAGATCTTGGAAAAGTTTTATGAACCTGAGGCGCATGATCGTGCCGTTCGACAACTGGTCCAAAGGGCCTACCCGGAGGCCGTGAAAGAACTTAAACTCATCCCCGTGGCCTATCCGCAGATAACGGTTAAGAAGTTTAGTCCGGATGGAGACATGAGCTTTGAGGCGACGGTGGAGACAAAACCGGAGGTGGGCGAGGTCAAGGGTTATAAAGAAATAAAACTCATCAAGGACAAGATTAAAGTGACGGACGAAGAGATTGAAAAGCGTCTTCGGATCTTGCAGGAGGGCATGGCCAAACTGGTTCCCTTGGAGGCGGCTCGTCTTCCTCAAAAAGGGGATGTGGTTTTTATTGATTATGAGGCCCTTGTCGGCGGGGCGTCCTTTAAGGGGAACAAGGTGAATAATTATCAGGTAGAGATTGGTTCCGGACGCCTGCTTCCGGGTTTTGAGGAAGAAATCCTGCAGATGAAAAAAGGGGAGAGTCGGAAGATCGAGCAAACACTTCCCGGTGATTATTCGGACAAGAAATTTGCCGGAAAATGCATGACCTATAATGTCGTCCTTCAGGATATCAAGGCCAAGATTATTCCCGAGGCCGACGATGAATTGGCCAAAAGTCTGGGCGAGTTTCAGACCGTGAAAGAAGTTCGCGATAAAATCCGTGAAGAAATGCACAAATCAAAAGAAGTGGTTGAAAAGGGAAAATTGAAAAAACAGGTTATTGAGAGATTGATAAAGAAAAATAAACTGGAAATACCTGAGGGCATGATTCAGTCCGAACTGGAATCCATGTTGCACAATTTTTCATCCCATTTGCAGTCTCAGGGGGTGAGTTTGGAACAGGCGGGAATCAACCAGGAGGAATTTTATAAAAAAAATAGGGAAGAGGCCATTGCACGTCTTCAAGGGCTCCTCTTTTTTGAGGCCATTGCAAGGATGGAAGGCATTGATGTCAGCCAAGAGGAGCTTGATAAAAAACTTGAAGACATGGCTCGAATGTCCCGGCAACCTGTGGCCAATATCAAGAAGTATTATAATGAACACAACATGACGCCTTATTTGCGATCGATCATAAGCGAAGAAAAAACCCTTGATTTTGTTCTTATAAACGCTAAGATTAAAGAAAAGTAATGACCACTCAACCCGCCATTTCACGGAGTTTTCCATGATATCCAATCAGCACCTGATTCCTATGGTTGTCGAGCAGTCGCATCGGGGAGAACGCGCCTATGATATCTATTCCAGGCTTTTGAAGGACAGAATTATTTTCTTGGGCACGACGATTGACGATGATGTGGCCAATCTGGTGACGGCGCAAATCCTGTTTTTGGAGTCCGAAGACCCCGAAAAGGATATTCGCCTCTACATCAATTCGCCGGGGGGGTCGGTGACGGCCGGGTTGGCCATTTATGACACAATGCAATATGTCCGGCCGGACATCAACACCCTCTGTCTGGGCCAGGCCGCCTCCATGGGGGCCTTGTTATTGGCTGCCGGGGCCGCGGGAAAGCGTTTTGGCCTCCCTCATTCCCGTATTATGATCCATCAGCCCATTGGGAGTTTTCAGGGACAGGCGACCGACGTGGATATTCATGCCCGCGAAATCCTTAGGGTTCGGGAGGAATTGAATAATATCCTGGTTCGGCATACCAAACAACCCCTCAAAAAGGTGCAAACCGACACCGAAAGGGACTATTTTATGTCGAGCGAAGAGGGAAAAGAATATGGTATAATAGATGAAATAGTGACCTCGCGGCCCTTGCCTAAAAAGGATAAGGACAAGGAAGTGGTGAACAAGGGCGTGAAGACATAGGAGAAATGAATGGCGCGAGATTTTATTGATGATACGGCAGCATTGGCGTGTTCGTTTTGCGGAAAATCTCAAAAAGAGGTTCGGAAGCTTATTGCGGGCCCTACCGTCTACATTTGCGATGAATGTATTGATCTCTGCAATGATATTATTACAGAGGAAAACGCGCGAGCGACACAGACAGTGGGCAAATCGTCAGTCCCCAAACCCCACGAGATCAAAGACATACTGGATGAATATGTGATCGGACAGGATCGGGCAAAAAAGACCTTGGCCGTCGCCGTGCACAATCACTACAAAAGGATCGAATCCAGAAATCTTGCCAATGATGTGGAATTGCAAAAGAGTAATATCTTGCTGGTGGGGCCCACGGGTTCGGGAAAGACATTGCTGGCCCAGACCCTGGCACGCATCCTCAATGTTCCTTTTACGATTGCCGATGCGACCACCCTTACTGAAGCGGGTTATGTCGGTGAGGATGTCGAAAATATTATTTTAAATCTTCTTCAGTCGGCGGACTATGATAAGGCCCGGTGTGAGCGGGGCATTGTTTATATTGATGAGATTGATAAGATCTCGAGAAAGTCGGACAGCCCGTCGATTACGCGGGATGTTTCAGGAGAAGGCGTTCAGCAGGCCTTGTTAAAAATTATCGAGGGGACCGTGTCCAACATTCCTCCCAAAGGGGGGCGCAAACATCCTCAGCAAGAATTTATCCCTATTGATACCACCAATATTCTTTTTATTTGTGGAGGGGCGTTTGTGGGGATCGAGGATATCGTGGGGCGGCGGTTGGGGAGTAAAAATGTCGGGTTTGGGGTCGATGTCCATGTGAACAAGCAAAGTAGCCTCACAGAACTTCTTAATCAGATTCAACCAGAGGACCTTTTAAAATTTGGCCTGATTCCCGAGTTTGTGGGTCGCCTGCCCGTTGTGGCCACATTGGAGGAACTGGATGAGCCCTCGCTGGTTGAGATCTTGACAAAGCCCAAGAACGCCTTAATTAAACAGTATGCAAAACTCTTTGAATTTGAAAAGGTAAAATTGCGTTTCACGGAAGGGGCCCTCGTGGCAACGGCCAAGGAGGCCATGCGGCGCAAGTCAGGGGCCCGCGGACTGAAGTCAATCTTGGAAGATGTGATGCTGGATGTCATGTATGATATTCCGGCGAAGAATAATGTGAAAGAGGTCTTGATTAACGAAGATGTGATTATAAAAAAACAATATCCCGTTGTTCTCTACGTCAAAAAGGCTGAATCGGCCTAAGTATGTAATGAAGGATTTTTATGCCCGATGACACCCTATCCCCCTCTAAAGGACTATCTTCTGAAAAACCGAGGATTTTTCATGTTCCCATGCTCCCTTTGAGGGATATCGTCGTTTTTCCCCACATGGTTGTCCCGTTGTTTGTGGGACGGGAGAAATCTATTGCGGCCTTGGAGGAGGCCATGGGCAAGGAGAAGGATATTCTTCTTTCGGCCCAGTTGAGTGCCAAGACCAATGATCCAAAGGAGGAAGACATCTTCAAGGTAGGCACCTTGGGGACGATTATTCAGATGCTCCGCCTTCCCGATGGCACGGTCAAGGTCTTGGTCGAAGGAAAGCGCCGGGCCCGGATCAAATGCTTTGTGCCCAATCCCAACTTTTTCCTCGTTGAAGTGGAAGAAATAGTCGAAAACAGGGAGGTGAGTCTTGAGGTGGAGGCCCTCATGCGCGGGATCAAGACGGCCTTCGAAACCTATGTCAAATTAAACAAAAAGATCCCCCCGGAAATGCTGACCTCTGTCGCCACCATTGACGATCCCTCACGACTTGCGGATACGATTGTGGCCCATCTTGTGATTCGGTTGCCCGACAAACAAAAGATCCTGGAGATCGAGAATCCCGGCGAGCGTTTGGAGAAGCTCTACAGTCAGATTCAGGCGGAGATCGAGATCCTCCAGGTCGAAAAGAAGATCCGCTCCCGCGTCAAGAAGCAGATGGAGAAGACGCAGAAGGAATATTACCTGAATGAACAGATGCAGGCCATCCAGAAAGAACTGGGAGAGCGGGATGAATTTCGCAGTGAGATTCAGGAACTGGAAGACAAGATCAAGAGCCTGAAGATGTCCGCCGAGGCAACCAAGAAGGTCAAAAAAGAACTTAAAAAGCTCAAGATGATGTCTCCCATGTCGGCGGAGGCGACGGTGGTGCGCAATTATATTGATTGGATCCTGTCACTGCCCTGGAATCAAAACACCCAGGACCGCCTCGATATCAAGGAATCGGAAAAAATCCTGGATGAAGACCACTATGGACTCAAACAGCCCAAGGAAAGGATTTCCGAGTATCTGGCCGTTCGGAGTCTTGTGGAAAAAATGAAGGGACCCATTTTGTGCTTTGTGGGACCTCCGGGGGTCGGGAAGACCTCTCTGGGGAAATCGATTGCCAGGGCCATGGGGCGCAAGTTTGTCCGGTGTTCCCTGGGGGGGGTCCGTGATGAGGCCGAGATTCGCGGACATCGAAGGACCTATATCGGGGCCTTGCCGGGCAAGATCATTCAGAGTTTAAAGAAGGCGGGATCCAACAATCCTGTTTTTCTTCTCGATGAGGTGGACAAGATGAGCATGGATTTTCGGGGAGATC
>MGSF01000014.1:8979-9439 GCA_001798715.1 Deltaproteobacteria bacterium RIFCSPLOWO2_02_FULL_50_16
CTTCAACGACCACTATCTCGACTTGGATTACGATCTCTCCCATGTCATGTTTATTACGACGGCCAATACGATGAATATCCCGCCGCCCCTCTTGGATCGTATGGAGGTGATCCGCATCCCCGGTTATACGGAGCCGGAAAAGATCAACATCGCCAAAAAATACCTAATCAAGAAGCAGATGGAGGCCCATGGTCTGAAGCCCGAAGACATTGTCTTTCCCGATGAGACGTTAAGGTTTTTGATTCGTCGCTATACTCGGGAGGCCGGTGTCCGAAATCTGGAGAGAGAGATTGCCTCTATTTGCCGAAAGGTGGCCAAACAAATCGCCATTCGAAGAAATGAAAAGGATGAGAAGAAGAGAGAGGCTCTGAAGAAGAGGCATGTCACACAAAAAGTGGTGCAAAAATTTTTAGGGGTACCCCAGTATCACTTTGGCATCACGGAAGAAGAGGATCGTGTG
>MGSF01000015.1:0-2034 GCA_001798715.1 Deltaproteobacteria bacterium RIFCSPLOWO2_02_FULL_50_16
TGAAATATTGACCAGATCGACGCGACCGACAAAATTCCCCCCAAGTATGTACGCCCCTTGTGGGAGATCCATCCCTTCGGGGATCTCCACACGCACACCCTCGAGGCCAAGATTCATATCGGCCTCCACTCGATCTCCAAGATGGATGGGATCTGCAAGATCCGCCGCAAGATGGATCCCCGGCTGGATGGTTTGACCCTCGAGATCAACAGACGTCGGCCCTTGAACAAGCCCTCCTGTCGCCGAAAGACCTTCCACATCCAATCCCAATGCCGCCGACACATGATCCAGTGAAAAATGACGCCGGACAACAACCTCGCCGGAGAGGGCATCCGTTTCTGTCAGATCATTGATGACAAGGCCCCCTAACAAATGCACCTCGTTGGGATGGGTATCGATATCCCCACTCAAATCTACATCGAAGGAAAGAGAGGTCGATATCATCGGACCATGGCCGTCAACGACATTGACGGTAAACTCACCATCGGCGAGGACAGTCCCCTCTGCCGACAAGGCTTGATCTCCGTAATGACCCTCAAGACCCTGAAGAGCGACATCGACACTAAAACCACCGGTGTAATGATCCGCCTCCGTTTGTGGATCCATGAAGAGACCAAACTGATTGACCTGAAGGCTCCCCCCATGGAGTGCCGCGGAGACGGGAAGGGGAAATGAGAGGTAAGGCAGTGTCAAGACCCCCGAGGCCAAGAGGTTGATCGCACCGGCCTCACCGGTCAGATCGACATCCATCGTCTGATATCCGGGGATGGCAATATCCCCTATCACGATCCCTTCAGTATCCAAATGGGCCGTCAAGCGACCCTCCGCTCCCACACCCCCAAAAGGGTTGCGGTAGAGGGTCAGCCCCGAGGAGAGACGGGTCAGTGTTTGACCCCGCTGGATGAGAATTTCCGGAATATCAATTTCTTGTCCTCCCAGAGAATATCTTCCCCCCGGCACATGGATATCCCCGGTGACAAGGAGCTCCCCATGACTGCGGATATGCTCCAGCATCTCCAAGGGATTTCTAAATTCCCCTAAGACACCCCTTAATCCTATGTCGGCCGTAAAATTTCCCTGGAGTGGAAGATCCACCCGCTTGTCCCCCACCGTGACAGAAACCAGATCAAAGCCCGCATTGACTCGGGCCTCCAAAGTAGAAAGCTCTGCGGAACAAGTTCCCTCCGCATTGCGGTCGGCCGCCGGGTTTCCCAGTGTCGCCTCGACGGTGAGATAGGCCCCTTCCCCTACATCGACTCCTAGGGCCGGAGTCATGGGGGTTTCCGGAATCGTGAGATCGTCGTGAATGCGCACACCACCGTAGAGGGTCACTTCCGAAGGGATATTCTGAGGGTCGGGAGGCAGGCGAAAGACGACATCGGGATCCAGACACACCTGATCGGGGGGGACCTGCATCATCTCTTGAGCCAGATTCATCAGATCGGTGAGTTGCCACCAGGTAGGGACTCCATTGCGACGGAGGCGATCGACCTCAGAAAACCACCCCGATGTCCCTTCCACTTGATCGCGATCGTCTTCATCACAAACCACATTTCCTAACCCATCAATACCATAAGGAAGATGACTCAAAAGACGCAGACTCTCGGCATAATCGGGATGCCCTATAACACTCAGTTCCCCATTCATATGGGGATCACCCTCGTCATCGTTGGCAATAGAGCGCGCTTCAAAATTGGGCATGGCATTGAGATTTCTCAAGACCGTGTCTTCAAAGGTGATGATCTGATGATGTGTGGGCTCGTCTTCATCGCCGCGGCCCATGAAGAGGGCCCCGTTGACCATGCCCAAAGAGACATTGACCCCGATTTCGCCTCCAGAAAGGCGCGCCTTATTATACCAATGATAGTTATCCTCGAGCATGCTGACAGGGACGGACATGCCCAGCGAATGCATCTCGTAGTCGGGACAGCCATCGCGATCGTAATCGGCACAATAGGGGATATGGAGACTGGCCTCGATCTCTAAGAAGCCATCAAGGCCAGAAAAATTGAGATCGACATTTTGATAGTTGCT
>MGSF01000015.1:2055-14167 GCA_001798715.1 Deltaproteobacteria bacterium RIFCSPLOWO2_02_FULL_50_16
TTCTTGAGAAAATTCATCCCAGGGGGACATATCCGCCGGGGGAGGGCTTTCATATGGGGGGGGGCATTCCCCCATTCCAACATCCACATAAGGGGTCATCAGCCCACTCTCTAAACCGTCTGGATCACCCATAATACTTCCCTCATCCCCCCTATCGGAAGGGGGCTATAAGAGTTGTGGAATTTCGATGGCAAATTTTCGAAAACTAGCTGATATCACTCATAAATCCCTGTAAGGGGAGTGGTGAAAAATAACATTTCCTTGAGCGGCTTTAGAAAAATCAATCTCCTTGCTGCCTACAAGTTATTGATTTTTCTAGCTATCCCAAGCCTGGCAGTGGAAGGCTTGGGATAAAAGCGAAAGGAAATGTTATTTTTCACCACTCCCCTTATCGCGATGGGAGGAGGCGGGCCCTGGGATAGACATCCAGCTCAAGCTCTCGAAGGGAGGGGACCCCTCCCGGCAATTGACCCACAGGGGGATAGGTCTCCGGGTGTTGGGTCCAATCCCCTTCGGCATATCCTAAAAGGTGATTGGTCACCCGGAGGCGACCCTCAATCTCTCGAATCTGCCCCTCTATCCTGGCATGATCATAACCCGGGATAGGGGTCGTCTCCGTCTCTCCAAGATCCCGAAGGACGACCAAAAAATCACGTTGGGCTATATAGGCCGCCCGCTCATTGGGGATGCTGCGGAGGAGTTCCGGCCATCGATCAAAATGCCGACGGACCCAATCCCCATGGGTCCATTCATGGACGAGAAATGAGGCAATTTCCCAAGGGGCCAGGTTCCGATCCTGGGCCTGTTGATCAATAAAAGTAACCCCCTCAAACCAAATGGAGCGACCCCGCATATCTGAGACGACAAAACTGGCCCCGGCTTCATTGATGTCATCGGCAAGGATCACCGTTTCCTGCCCATGACGCAAAAGAAGGCCCTCAAACCCTGCCAGGCGAAAGACATCCCCCACCTCTGATGGAAGGTGGGAGGCAAGGATCGAAGAAGCGACCGGCACCAAGGGGCCCCGAGCCTCCTCCAGGACGGACAAAGGGATCCCCATTTGGCGTCCCAACTCCACATAGGACAGACTCAAGGAATACAAGGAAACGGCCGTATTGGATTGGGGGTCTTCCTGTTGTTGCAGGCGTTCGTGGATCCCCGCCAATTCCTGCAAGAGCACATCCCGGGCCTCCTGATCATCCGTCGTCTCAAGACTTGCGGCCACGGACTCAAGGCCCAAGAAATTCCGATAATCCTCTTCCCGGAGTCCCTGCAGATAGAGTCGCGTCAGGCGTTCCCCAATCTGATCGGCATCGATCCCGCGACGCGCCATCTCGGCATAGAGAAAGATCTTGAGACGAAACAATTCCTGGCGAAGTCCAGGGCCCATAGGGGCCTCTAATAATTTTCCCACACTGATCAAAAAGAAGAGTTGAAAGTCATCATCACTCAAACCCTGGAGATCGGTGACGCTATCCACCCTTCCCGCCATGGCCGTCCCTGCATAGGTCGCCTGGACCCTACTACCGGCCAAAAGGGCGTCCATCCCCTGGGACCAATGGGAATAGCTCCCGGCCAGGATATCCCGGACACAGGCCTCCCCATTATCAAAACCCACAACCCCTTCTAAGGCCTGTTCAAAGGCCACCAGACGGCGAATAGGGGCAAAAAAACGATCATCCTCCCAACCCGTGTAACGATTGGAGACATCATCCAGGAGGGCCACGTAGTGATTTCTTAAGGCCTCCTCTGTGGAAGTCCCCGGTTGGTAGGCCTCAAGAACCCTTCTATCCACTGCCAACAAATCAGGGTGTCGAAGGCGTTCCTCCCGCCACCCTTCCAGGGGTTGAGTCGTTATTTCAGAAAGGGAGCGATGGGCCTGACACACAGGACCCTGAAGAAAAAGCCCGACATTTCCCTGCGGCTGTGGCTCACCGGTCACCGCCCTCAAATCCGAAACCGCTTCCCTGCCCGTGGGGTCCGGTGGGACCGATTCCCCTCCCTCAACCCCTCCCGGCAATCCCTCATCAGGGGGGACTTGCGCGAGGGGCACGGGGGCCTGAATAATTTGGTCGATTTCCCAAAATCCCATATCTTTATTATCGATGGGAAGGTCTAGATGTTGCTCAAATCGTGCAATGTCATTGAAATCACTATAGAATATTACTTCTTGCCTCCTGGTCCCTAAAATTTTTCCAAGACCCCGCAACTTTAATCTTCCTTAAAACCGATAATATAAACAGCAGGGAGCGATTCTTGCTGGGCCTCGTCGGGGGATGCGGTTCAGCGAGGATTCTTAACCGACGTAATAAAATCGGCTTTCCTCCCTTACCCCATTAGGCCCCGGGTTGAGCTATCGACCCGGGGCTTTTTTTTATGGGGAATCTTTCATTAAAATCCTGACACCATTGTCTCACAGGACACTCGAGGCAATTCGGTTTGCGGGCATGGCAGAGGGCCCGCCCATGATGGATGAGCCAATGATGGGCCCTGGACCATTGCCGCCGGGGAATGACCTCCATAAGCTGTTTTTCAGTCTCTTCCGGGTTTCTGGCCTTGACGAGGCCCAGGCGGTGGGAGACACGAAAAACATGGGTATCCACGGCGATGGCGGGAATGCCAAAGGCATTGCTCAAGACCACATTGGCCGTCTTCCGCCCCACACCGGGAAGTTTCATCAAGGCCTCCCGGCCCTGCGGCACCTGACCCTCGTAGTCATTTAAAATCATACGACAGGCGGCCACAATGTTTTTGGCCTTAGTGTGATAAAGACCACAGGTCTTTATAGACCTCTCCAGGTTCCCTTTTCCAAGGCGTACAAAGTCATGGGGTGTCCGGCACTTTTTAAACAGGACCTGGGTCACCGTATTGACCCGCTTATCGGTACATTGGGCCGATAGAATCGTGGCGATGAGCATTTCAAAGGGATTTTTATGGGTCAAGGCCGTCCCGGCCCGGGGATACCTCCCCTCTAATGTCTTTAAAATTTTTGTAATTGCATCTTGTGAAAGGGACATGATTTTTGTTACGCATAAAGGCCCATGAGAGTCAAACTCTTCTTACTCACCTTAATGGGGAGCCTCATCTCCTTGTCCCTGGGGGCCTCTGAGACAAGACAACCCCTTTCTGAAACAGACCTTATTTATAAGATCTTGGAAAAAAACATAAATGTCCAAGTCGCCCAAACCAATCGTGAATTGGGTCACCTCAACCTGACAGCGACACGCGCCCGTTTTGACACCCTTTTGGAGTTTGATACCAGTCACACTATCGACAAACGGGACCGAACAAGCACGATCTTTGGGACCACCAACAAAATCACACAATTTGACCTGGGTTTTTCGAGACTCTTCCCCACAGGCACCGAGACTTCTTTAAAATTTGTCAATCAACGCGAAGCCACTGATTCGCTCTTTGCCACCATCAATCCAAATTTTGATGCGGGTGTCGAAATGTCCCTCAATCAACCCCTCCTCAAAAACATGCTGGGAAAGCAGGATCGGGGGGAGGTTCGACTCGCCAAAAAACAAATCGAGGCCTTGGACTATCAAACACAAGAAAGCATCCTTCAGGAAACCCACCGTGTCCTGAATCACTACTGGAATCTTTCCGTCAGCCTGGAACGGCAAAAGATTTTCAAAAAATTTGTGGATGAGGCCCAACACTTTTTGGAGACCACTCAAGGGCGCCAAAAACTGGGATTGGCCCAAGATGCCGACGTCTTCGCAGCAAAGGCCAATCTTCTCGAGAGCAAAAAAGGGCTCCTGACGGCACAAACCCATATCCAGGATTGGCAGGCCCAGCTTCAAAATGATCTCGATCTGGAAAAAGAGATCCAGCTCATTCCAACAAAGGAGATCAAACCTGATATCCGGGTGCCTGATTTCCCCGAGGCCATGAACCAGGCCTTGAATAAACGGGCCGATTACAAGGCCGCGCAAACCCTTCTGGAGCATGAAAATATCAAGGTCTCCCTGAAAAAAAACAGCCGATGGCCCGAACTGGATCTTTTTTCCACACTGACATTAAATGGCGTCGACAGCCGTTATACTCATTCTATTCAGGAATCTTTTTCAGGAGACCATCCCAACTGGCTCTTTGGATTAAAACTCACCGTACCCCTAGAAAACCGCTTGGCCCGCAGCGAATACAGCCAGGCCCAACTGGAAAAAGTAAAGGCCCTTCTTCAGGTCAAACAAATGGAAAACCAGATCCGGCAACAAATTGACGTCTCTTTAAGAGGGCTTCTTTTAAAAAAGAAACACCTTTCTATGAGTCAGGAAATCGCCTCTCTTCAGGAAAAAAAGTGGCTCTCCGAACTCAATCGCTACAAGATCGGCAAATCGAGCAGTGACCTGGTCATCCGGTACCACAACGATTACTTATTGGCCGAGCAGGAATATTTACAGGCATCGCTAGAGACCCAGTTGGCACGCCTTGACTTTCAACGGTCCTCGAACACGCTCTTCGACACCGCCTTGCAATCGGAGAAGAAAAATGACTAAATTTTCAGAATTTTCTGTAAAAAATTCCCTCTTTGTCAATTGCCTGGCCCTCTTTTTTATCGTCGCTGGGATCTTGGCCATCATCCGCATCCCTCGAGAAATATTTCCCAATGTCGATTTTGATATCGTCACTGTGCGCACCAATTATACCGGGGCCTCCCCCGAACAGGTCGAGCGATTGATTACGATCCCCATTGAGGAGAACCTGAAAGAGGTCGATGGGATCAAGGAATTTAACAGCATCTCCGTCGACAGCACATCCATAATTATTTTGGAAATCGAACCCGATGAGCCCAATAAAGACCGCATCGTGACTGATATCCAAAGGGCCGTTGAACGCATCACTGACTTTCCCGATGATCTAGAAGAACTCCCCGTGGTGACTGAAATGAAGACACGAGACAATCCGATTGTTGAGGTCTCCCTTTCAGGAAATCTCCCTGAAGAAACTATTCGTCAACTCGCTGAAAACCTAGAAACCGAATTCGAAAACCTAAAAGATGTCTCGGATATTGCCCTCAAGGGATTCCGAGATCAGGAAATATGGGTCGAAGTCGATCCTGGGAAAATGGCCCAACTGGAGGTCTCTCTCCCTCTGATCATTCAGGCCCTGAAAAAACGAAATGTGGGCGTCCCCGGCGGCCGAATGACCCTGGGGGCCAAAGAATTTCTCCTCCGAACCACGGGTGAGTTTGAAACCCCCGGGGAAATTGAGGAGGTGATCGTGAGGGCCAATGACGAGGGACATTGGGTTCAAATCAAAGACATCGCCTCCGTCAAATCTTCTTTAGCAGAGGAAAAAATAACTAACCACACCAATGGAACCCGTTCCATCAATCTTGTAGTGATTAAAAGGGCCAATGGGAACGCACTCACATTGATTAAAAAAATCAAGGATGTGGCCCACCGTTTTAAGGAAAAGGCCCCCGCCGAACTCAATATCAAT
Source organism: Deltaproteobacteria bacterium RIFCSPLOWO2_02_FULL_50_16 (assembly GCA_001798715.1). GTDB lineage: Bacteria > UBA10199 > UBA10199 > 2-02-FULL-50-16 > 2-02-FULL-50-16 > 2-02-FULL-50-16. The sequence goes on from MGSF01000015.1 coordinate 7,507, forward strand.
TTTGTCAATGACATGACCTACTATTTAGAGAGGCGTCTCAATGTCCTGAAATCCAATGGTGCCATAGGTTTTGTACTCGTCTTTATCCTCCTTTTCTTTGTCCTTTCTCCCCGCATCGCGGCGGGAGCGGCTATCGGGATGCCAACGGCCATTCTTGCCGCCTTTGTATTTATGCGCTTTTTTGGAATTTCTATTAATCTCCTCTCCATGTTCGGCATGATTATGGTGATCGGAATGCTGGTTGATGAAGACATTGTCATCGCGGAAAATGTCTTTCGTCATATGGAGGAGGGCAAATCTCCTCTAAGGGCCGCTATTGAAGGGACTCTCGAGGTCACAAAACCCCTTCTTGCCACCGTTCTGACAACCCTTGTCGCCTTTCTTCCCCTTGTGATGATGAAAGGAATCATCGGAAAGTTTGTGCGCGATATTCCTATCGTCGTCAGCATTGTCCTCATTGCTTCCCTTTTGGAGGCCCTGATCATCCTCCCCTCTCACATCTCTGATTTTAATCGTGGCTATAAACGGGATCCCAACAAAAAGAGGAAAATTGAGATCTGGACAAATCAGCTGATCGGGGCCTATGGCCGTTCGCTCCGTTGGTGTCTGGCAAAAAAACACTGGGTCATTGGAGTGGGTTCTCTCTTCACTATAGCCTCTATCTTTTATGCCATTTTCGGGATGAATTTTATCCTTTTCCCCGCCAAGGGAGTTGAGGTCTTTTTTATCCGGGCGGAGGCCGAAGTCGGCACCCCCTTAGAAACAATGACCTCTCTCATCAAACCCCTGGAGGAACTCGTCACGACCCTTCCCGAAGAAGAGCTGGATAGCTACGTGACCCAAATCGGTATTATTCAACAGGATCCCCATGACCCCTTTACCTCGCGGGGATCCCATCTGGCTCAGATTGCTGTTTTTCTCACGCCTAATTCTAGGCGTGATCGGTCAGCGCAAGAGATCATGGAAGACCTTCGTTCGCGCCACAAAAAAGCCGCCGATCTAACACGTATTGATTTCGACGAGGTCAAACCAGGACCTCCCACAGGCAAACCCGTGGCGATTCAAATCCGCGGCAAAGATGTCCCGACCCTCATGGCTATTGCAGAAAAATATAAGACCTATCTCAAATCACTGCCGGGGGTACGCAACATTGATGATGATTTTGAGCGCGGCAAGGATGAGATGCGAGTGGTCATCGATGAAAAGAGGGCCTCTCAAGCCCAACTCTCCATTGCCTCCATTGCCGCCTCTGTGCGCCATGCCTTTGAAGGAACCATCGCCACTGTTATTCGAAAAGCCGATGAAAAAATCGATGTCATCGTTCGCCTCCCCATAGAGTTGCGCCAAGACAAAACCGTCCTTGAAAATCTCCTGGTCGAAAATACCTATGGTCTCATGATTCCTTTGAAAGAAGTGGCCCATTTTGAGACGGAGCCCAGCATCGCGGCTGTCAAACACCTTGAGGCCGAACGCCTTATCACCGTCACGGCCAATATCGATGAAAAAATCACGACATCCCAAGTCGTCAACACAAAACTCTCCAAGGATTTTAAAGACCTCTTAATCAACTATCCGGGCTACACGATAAAATACGGGGGTGAGCAAGAAGACACCAATGAATCCCTGAAAAGTCTGCAGGATGCCTTTATTATAGCCTTTCTCCTGATTCTACTCATTCTCCTCGTGACCTTCCGTTCCATCCTGGACTCGACCATCATCCTGCTCACCATTCCTTATGGGATCGTTGGGGTGGCTGCGGGACTCACCCTCCACGGACAACCCTTTAGCTTCATGGCCCTTTTGGGCATGGTGGGCTTGAGCGGCATTGTCGTCGACAACGGTATCTTAATGATTGATTTCATCCGTCGCCAACACAAGGAGACGATTGCCTCTGATGAGGCCATTATCGAAGGCGCCAAGATTCGATTCCGCCCCATCGTTCTGGTCACACTCTCCACGGTTTTTGGTGTCATCCCCACTGTCTACGGAATTGGGGGCAATGACCCCTTCATTCAACCCATGGCCCTGGCCCTCAACTATGGACTGACTGTCTCGGCGATACTGACCTTGTTCATGATTCCGTGCGCCCTTTCCATCGCCAGTGATTTCAGACACTGGTTACTCAAACATTTTTCATGGATACGATTGACAAATAATAATTATTAATAAACTGACCTATAATATTTTTTATGCCCAACAATCAAATTGTCCTAGACCTGGAAACTCAACATGCCTTTGACGAAGTCGAAGGGCGCCGTCCCGAACTCCTGGGCATTTCTTTAGTGGGTATTTATCTTTACCGTGCACAAACATACAAGGCCTTTGAGGAATCGCAACTCAAGGATTTGGAGGCCGAACTCAGTCAATGTTCTCGCCTCATCGGTTTCAATATTCGCCGTTTTGACATTCCTGTCTTGAAACCCCATCTCAAAAAATTTGACGTCTCCAAACTTCCGCTTTTTGACATCATGGATGATATCGAGAAACACCTGGGTCACCGTGTCAGTTTAGAAAGCGTGGCTCGTGGAACTTTTGGTATTGGCAAAAGCGCCTCGGGACTTGATGCGATCGTCTATTATAGACAAGGTGAAATGGACAAACTCAAACAATATTGCCTGGACGATGTGCGACTGACAAAAGATATCTACGAATTTGGAAAAAAAGAGGGGAAAATATATTATCTTTCAAAGGACAAACAAACGCGCCTTTGTCTTGACGTGGAGTGGAAAGATCCGGATCTTCCCCCTAACTTGAGCCTTTTTTGACAAAATGCTTATCAAGTCCTTTGAGGCTTTTTGTCTTCTTCTCCCCCGATCCCCGTCCGTGGAGTCCCCATTCGGGGATATTGAGATCCGACGTCAGTGTCTCCGGGGCAAAAATCAATGCCTTCTGAATATCATTCGGCGTCTCCACATGATAAAGGTTCAGACTAAATCCATTCTGACGCACATGATCTATTTCATTTTTTGTCGGCAGATCCCTCCAACTGATGGACAGACGCTGAATTCCTGTTTTTTTCAACTGATCGTAAAAAGACTTTTTCTGATCCTCGGGCATTTCCTGGCGCATCCAGACCAAAGGAATGGGGGTTTGAATGATCGCATCCGGAAAAATTTCATGAATGTTTTTGATTTCATTCAATGAGGCATAGAGTAAATTGACATTGAAAATGATATTTTTATCTGGAACAGATTTTTTCTTGAGGGTATTCATCAGTCCCCGAAGGGGGGGGCCTCCCTCCTTCACATCTATTTTTATCCCTTTTTGAGTCTTTATAAACTCCCCGATACATGGATCAAATTTCAACAGGGCCTCATCAGGAGCCAGGGGTCTTGTCTCAAAGGCATCATGGCGGCATACCAGATCATTCTTATAATAACGCACATCTATTTCTCCCCAGACAATCGAGGACTTCAGAAAAAACTGAAGATTGAGGGCATCATTGATTCCATGCCAGATAAGGATGGTTTTTCGCTGCACTTCGGATAAAGTGATCGAAGGCATATAAAAATTATACCATATCCGGTCCCCTTCTGCTACCATGCCCCTATATGGAAATTTTAGGTCTAGCCGTTTTTTACATTGTGATGGCTACGGGGGCCATCATGATACTCTTTGGCCTCCCAGGCACATGGGTCCTCTGGATTGCGGTGGCCCTCTACTCCTTTATCGCTGATTTTAATACGACAGACTGGCATGTTGTCATCTTGACATTCATCATGACCCTCATTGGGGAAGTTGTTGAATTTATGGTGGGGGTACTGGGTAGTAAACAATTGGAGGTCTCCAATGGGGCCATCGTGGCCTCCATCATCGGGGGAATTATTGGTGCCGTGACAGGTTTTCCCATCTTTTTAATCGGATCCATCTTGGGGATGCTGGCCGGTGTGTTTTTGGGGGCCTTTATTTGGGAATGGGTCTCGTCACGGGAAGTCCTTCTTTCATTGCGAAAGGCCATGGCGGCTACTTTTTCACGGATTGTCTCGATTTTTGCAAAGTTCTCTATTGCCCTTATCATTATTGTTTATGTGTCGTTAAAAATATTTTAATGTCGAAACCTCTCAAAAAGGCCCATCTGCGGCGTTGCCCCATAAAGAGGGGCTACTTCGTTTGCCCTTCTCGCGCGACCCTCAACGTACTTTCTAGTACGCCTCGGGCCCCGCTCGGCGGGCGCCTTGCACCTGGGCCTTTTTGAGAGGTTTCCAGAGCAGGGGTTTTTCAGAGGTTACATGTCCATCTCCATTCAAGAAAAAGACAACCTGACTCGCTGGCATTCGAAAATCAAAAATCATTTCGAATCCTATAACGTCAAGCTCATTAATCATGAAACCTCCCAGTCGATCGAATGGATTTATTCCCTCGTTCAATCCAAAAAGGGTATAGGAAAAGGAGGCCTTCGGGCCATTCTTTACAACGCTTCTCCCCGGATGGAAACCAAAACATGGCAACAGTCCTATGCCCTTAATCAAGTGTATGTGGATCGTGAAATTTTCTTTCTGCAAATGGGGGAGGCGGCCCTTTACAATACAGGGCTCAGGGGACACCTCTCCAACAATCAGGAAACGTTGTCTTGGGACCTCAAATTTGAAAATAGCCCACAGACTTTTCACTACATCCCTTTTCCCTTGATGAAGCATCTCAAGGTTTTTCAGATGAAGCGTTTTATCCCAAATACCAATCTTCACATCCGGGGAGAAATTGATCTGCACAACCAATCATGGTCTGTCAAAGACGGTTGGGGACAACAAAATCATCTCTGGGGAAATGTCTTTCCGCAACAATGGCTCACGTTTATCTGCCCCCGATTTTCTGAGGCATCCAATGTCCTTGTGATGGGCTGGAGAACGGCGGTTCTCCTGCGAGGAAAACCCTTGATGGCCCTTTATATCCAAATAGGCTCCGAAACTTATCGCTTTCCGACCCTTTGGGGTTCTGTTCACTGCCCTCAAGGTGTCAATCCTCTGTATTTTACCTTTGAAGCAACACAATCCAAAAAAAAGTTTGTGGGACAAATTACGTCCGAGCCCTCTGCCCTTGTGAGTTATGAAGAGACGGACCCTTCAGGAGCCCGCTTGATTCACATTCGAACAATGATGGCCTCATTCCGTTTTTTGATTTATGAAAAAAAACAAGGACGATGGGACTTGATCCGATCCCTCAATGCCCCGTTGGGCTGCAGTTATAGCCTGGGAGCCAAAGAAAACCATCCTCTTTATCGCCAATTATGCGGATCCCTCTGAAAACGACACAATAATTCCTGATCATGATGGGAAATGATCTCTTGGCGCCGGGCCTCCTTCATCAAGACTTGAAGATCCGTTAAGGCATAAAAAGGACACCGAATGTCCTGAAAATGAGTGAGGGCCTCCTTCAGTCCATAGGTAAAAATAGCCAAACAGGCCACAACCTTCCCCCCAGAACGGCGAATGGCCTGGACGGCCTTCGCAGAACTCCCTCCCGTACTCATCAAATCCTCGATCACAATCCAAGAGGACCCACGATCCAATCGCCCCTCTATTTGATTTCCCTTTCCATGGCCTTTTTTCTCGGAACGGACATAAATAAGGGGCTTCTTCAGTCGATCCGCCAGTAAGGCCGCATGGGGGATCCCCGCTGTGGCGACACCGGCAATCCCATCACAGTGTAATCGATGATGGCGAATCAGCGACACAAAACCGCGAATAATTTTTTGCCGCTCGAGGGGGTAGGAGAGAAGCAACCGATTGTCGCAGTAAATCGGAGAGCGAATTCCAGAGGCCCACGTAAAAGGACGGTTCAGAGAGAGGGTCACTGCCTTTTTTTCAAGCAAGAGACGAGCCACTGAAACTGACATGACGAGCTCCTTCCGCGAGGGAAAAGCGGGTTTTGCTATACCCCGTTTGCCTTAAATCGACAAGGCTTTTCTCGACCTTGACTCTTGGCTCAATTCCATTTACCTTACTACTCTCTATATGCGTAGTGAACTCATCATCAATTGTAATCCAACAGAGATCCGCATTGCCCGCCTGGAAAATGGAACCATTGCCGAATTATTCCTGGAACGGGCACGTGAAGCGGGTTCTGTGGGAAATGTCTATAAAGGAAGGATCACCCATGTGCTCCCCGGCATGCAGGCGGCCTTTGTCGATATCGGCCTTGAACGCACGGCCTTCCTTTATGTCACGGAAATCGCCCCCGAACTCCTTGACCTCGACGCCATGATGGGCAGTGACGAAGGGAGCGCGGCCGCCCCACGTTCCGGCCGCCGAAGGTCACGCGACATCCCTCGTATCCAAGACCTCGTCAAAGAGGGTCAGGATGTGATCGTCCAGATCACCCGGGATCCCATCGGAACCAAGGGGGCGCGGCTCACCTCCCATATCTCCCTTCCCGGCCGCTTTTTGGTCCTCATGCCCACGGTCGATCACGTGGGCATTTCAAGACGTATTGAAGATGAAAAAGAACGCCTACGGTTGAAAAACTTTATCTACAAAACAAAACCCAAGGGAATGGGATTTATTGTCCGTACCATGAGCGATGGGGTCTCGCAAAAAGAGCTGAAACAAGACATGGAAATGCTCCTTAAAATCTGGAGCGACGTCGAATCCAAACAGGCCAGGGTTAAATCCCCCGCCATCATTCATGAAGAATTGGGGATCATCCTGCGTACCGTCCGCGACCT
>MGSF01000016.1 GCA_001798715.1 Deltaproteobacteria bacterium RIFCSPLOWO2_02_FULL_50_16
AGATCCAAACCCTTTAAATGGGTGATAGCCTCTTGGAGGTCATCTTTTTTCTTTCCCGTGATCCTTAACTGATCGCCCTGGATCTGGGCCTGGACCTTGAGTTTGGTCCCCTTGAGATCCTTGACCATCTCTTTGGCCCTTTCATCGGGAATCCCATTGATGAGTTTAATATGGCACTTGACCAGACCCCCGGCAGCGGGCTCTATTTTTCCGATGTCAAAGGATTTGAGGGAGATGTTTCTCTTGACGGCCTTGGATTGAAAACTGTCGATGACCGCCCTCATTTTGTAATCGTCGTCGGAGACAATATGCATTCCATCCCCTTCGATCTTGATCTCCGTTTTTGTACCACGAAAATCATAGCGGTTGAGGATCTCTTTGAGGGTAATATTGATGGCATTTTTGACCTCTTGTTCATCGACCTTGGCCACAACGTCAAATGAGGGCACGACAAACCTCCTCTTCTAATTTAATAACTAAAAGTTTTTTATCAATGACTCTCCCGTCATCTCAGACGGTTTTTTGATCCCTAAAATCTGTAGGAGCGTGGGGGCCACGTCACAGAGCTTCCCCCCTTTTGTTTTTAATAGGGCCTTTTTTAGATCCGGTCTGTCCGAGATCAAGATACAGGGTACGGGATTTAAGGTGTGTTGTGTGTGTGGATGGCCGTTTTTATCGACCATCTCTTCACAGTTGCCATGATCGGCGATCACCAGGGCCACCCCATTTTTTTCTAAAACCTTGGGAATGATCCTTCCTAAACATGTGTCAACGACCTCGACGGCCTTGATCACCGCCGGTTCTATGGCCGTATGGCCGACCATGTCGGGATTGGCAAAATTTAGAATAATCACATCAAACCTGTCCTCATTGAGGGCCCGGATGACGGCCTCGGTGACCTCGTAGGCACTCATCTCAGGCCTTAAGTCGTAGGTGGGGACATCTCGGGGGGATTGGATCAAGAGGCGTTCTTCCCCAGGAAAGACATTTTCCTCGCCACCGTTGAAAAAGAAGGTCACATGGGCGTACTTTTCCGTTTCTGCAATGCGAAGCTGTGTCAGACCCTGATCACTGATAATCTTGCCGAAGATTTTTGGCAGATTTGTCTTTTTAAAGGCAACGGGGAGATTAAATTTTTTGTCATATTCCATCATGCAGGCAAAAGCGGCCAACTTTGGAAATTTTTTGCGAGAAAATTCCTTAAAATCAGGATCTGTCAAGACCTGTGTCATTTCCCGGGCCCGATCGGCCCGAAAATTATAAAAGATGACGGCATCCCCATCGCGGAGAGTGGCCAAGGGTGTGGTTTTATCCTGGGTCAGTACAGTGGGCGGGATAAACTCATCCCCAAAACCGGGTTGGGGGTTTTTTGTCTCGTACCATTTGGAGGCCACGGTGGGGGCGGGTCCTTGAGTCAAGTTTCCCCTGCCTTGGGTCAGGGCCTCATAGGAGAGTCGGATCCGTTCCCATCGCTTGTCGCGGTCCATGGCGTAGTAACGCCCATGAACGGTGGCAATTTGTCCCACGCCTATTTTCTTGATCTGTCTTTCAAGGTCCTTGAGATAGTCCTCCCCACTCGTGGGGGCGGTGTCGCGTCCATCCATAAAACAATGAACGGCTACTTGAGAGAGTCCCTCACGTTTGGCAAGTTCTAAGAGGGCATACAAATGACCATGATGGCTATGGACACCGGCGTCGGACAGAAGACCCATGAGGTGTAGTGTGCTCCTCATTTTTTTGGCTGTATGAATGGCCTGAAAAAGGGCAGGATTTTTGAAAAATGAACCGTCCTCAATCGCCCCAAAGATAAGAGAGAGCCCTTGTCGTACAATGCGTCCGGCCCCCAGATTCATGTGGCCCACTTCGGAGTTTCCCATGACGCCTTCAGGAAGCCCCACGGAGGGACCCGAACCCTCAATAGTGGTCCAGGGATAGTTTTTTAAGAAATGGTCAAAATGGGGTGTCTTTGCCAAATAAACGGCATTATGCTCCGGGGCTTCTCGGTATCCCCATCCATCGAGGACTATGAGCATGAGAGGTGACTTCATGAGTGATGATAAGGTTCCCTTTCAATGATTGTCATGGCCCGGTAGAGTTGTTCCATCACAACAAGTCTTGCCAATTGGTGAGGGAGGGTCATCTTTGATAGAGACAAGACCTTATGGGCCCTCTGTCTTAATTCCTCTGAAACTCCATAGGCACCGCCCAAAACCATAACAATCTTCTTTTTTCCTTGCAACTGGCATTTTTCGAGAAAGGCGGCGAATTCTTGGGAGGAAAGCTCGACGCCTTTCTCATCCCAGACAATAACACTATTCTGTGAATCAATGAGTTTTAAAATGTTTTTTGATTCTTGAGCCTGGATTTGGAGAGGATCCCTGTGAGGAGACTCTTTGAGTTCGATAATTGAAAGCGGGAGATAGTGTTGAAGGCGTTTCACATAGTCGTTAACAGCCGATTTAAGATAGGGTTTTTGAATCTTTCCTGTGCAAAGGAATTCGATCTTCAATGAACCTTCAGTTGGATCGAGGGGGCCCCTCCCCACAGTTTGTCGAGGGCATAAAAATCACGGGTCTCTTCATAAAAGATGTGAACAATGACATCGCCAAAATCCATCAGGATCCAATGTCCGGAATTATAGCCCTCCACACCCAGGGGCGACACCGCCTTTTTGCCGCATTTATCGAGGATATTGTTGCAAATGGCTTGGACCTGACGGTCAGAACGACCGCTTAAGATGACAAAAAAATCGGCAAAGTCGATATGTTTGCGGACGTCGATCACATTAAGGTCAAAGGCCTTAATATCGAGTGCGGCTTGGGCAATGATTGTGGCGAGGGCGCGGGATGTGATCAATTTTTTTTTGGTCATAATCAACGTGTTCTGATCTGTCCTTTTCCGAGGACCACAAACTTTTCAGCGGTGAGTTCCTCAAGACCCATGGGGCCAAAGGCATGGAGTTTTGTCGTTGAGATGCCGATCTCGGCCCCGAGGCCCAATTGTCCTCCGTCATTAAAGCGCGTGGAACAATTCCATCCTATCATGGAGGAATCCAAGGCATGGATAAATTTTTTGGCCGTGGATTCACTTTCGGTCACAATGACCTCCGTATGAGAGGAACCATATTTTCGGATGTGTTGAATGGCCTCATCGGTCGAGGAGACGGTTTTTATGGAGAGGATGAGATCCAGGTATTCTTGAGGCCAATCCTTTTCGGTGGCTCTTTTGAGGCCAGGAATGAGGGAGCATGTTTTGGGACATCCCTTGAGGGTGACCCCGGCCTCTTTGAATTTTTTTACCATGGGGGAAAGAAACTTGGGGGCGATCTTTTCATGAACGAGCAAGGTTTCCATGGCATTACAAACCCCGGGACGCTGTACCTTGGAATTAAAGCTGATGTCAATGGCCATTTCCAATAGGGCCTCGTCGTCGACGTAGACATGACAGGTCCCCTTGTCGTGTTTGACGAAGGGGATTTTGGAGTGATCTCCCATCCATTTCATGAGGCCCTCACCTCCTCGAGGGATGGCGAGGTCGATGTATTTGTTTTGCTGAACAAGCCATTTAAGGGCCTGTCTCTTTGTGGTGGAGACAATTTGAATAATATCCGGCGAGATATCCTTTTCTTCACAGGCCTTGCGAAGAATTTTTGTCAAGATCCTATTGGAGTGAATGGCCTCGGATCCTCCTCGAAGGACGACAACATTACCGGCCTTGAGACAGAGGCCTGCGGCATCAACGGTCACGTTGGGACGGGACTCATAAATCATGAGGATCACTCCCAATGGAATGCGTGTCTTTTGGACGTGAAGTCCGTTGGGGCGGTCCCATGACCTTGTGATTTGGCCAACAGGGTCGGGGAGGGCCGCGACCTCTTCCAGTCCTTCGGCCATTTGTTGGATCCGATCATCGGTGAGGGTGAGGCGGTCCAGCAGGGCCTTTGAAAGGCCCTTTTTCTTTCCCCCCTCGAGATCCTTGGCGTTGGCTTGATGAATAGCCTCTTTTGAGGTCAAGAGGGATTGGGCCATGGTTCGCAAAAGGGCATTCTTTTTTTCGGTCGACAATTGAGAGGCGACGGAGACAACCCCCTTGGCACGTTTGGCAATATTTCGGATTTGGGATTCTAGATTCATGAATGGAGCTGACTTGTAACTTAACTTTCCTCTCCCTGACAAGGATTATTACCGGGTGTCTTTCACCCCCCGGGGGCGTCAAAATACCCACATCCGGGGGATTTCATAGGGGGGTCCCAAGGAAGGGCATGGATTAAAACATAATAATATCAATTCGTTATATATTTAGTCGGCCGTGATTTTTTGGCACAAAAAATGCATTTATCCCTTTCTATGCAATCTTTCCTTTCTCGATCTCTTTCCCTTCTATTCCTGGTTTTCCTCCTCTTTGTTTTGGGTCTCCCCAAAATCTCCAAGGCCCAAGAAAGGGTCACAGATCCTTCTGTAGCCGAAAAAGTGGATATCAAAGTGCCGACGATTTTAAAGGATGTCACCTTTTTGGCTGAGGAAATGTGTCGGGGATTCAAGATCTCTGTTCCCACGGCGACTGAAAGGATTGCTGGGATGGTTCACATTAATCCCCAGGGGGCCCGTCTGAGTCTTTCATTTTAGAATTATAAGATAACAAGGTCATCCCGATGGATGGCCTCGTCCGTATATTTATATCCCAGAATTTTTTGAATATCGGAACTTTTGGTTTTTTTTATCTTATTTAATTCTTCAGCATTGTAGGTGACGATCCCGCAACCAATTTTCTTGCCATCCACATTCATGATATCCACAACATCTCCCATGCCAAAGGAACCCTGGATAGAGATAATGCCCGAAGGAAGCAGGCTCTTCTTGCCGTCGATCAGGGCCTTCGCCGCTCCTGCATCAACAGTCACAGATCCATTGGCCTTCAGGACGTAACCAATCCAGTGCTTTCGCGCTGCCAGGGGGGTTTGATCGGATAAGAACAGGGTGCCGGTGTTGGAGCCCTCCATTATTTTTTTGATGACATGGGGATCATGACCATTGGCAATGATGGAAGGCACACCAAAATGGGTCGCTGTCTGTACGGCCTTGATCTTTGTTTCCATACCGCCGATGGTGGTCATCCGTGTGGCGGTCTTGAGCGATTTCTCAAAGGAGTACTTTTCGGCATGTTGGATTAAAGAAATGAGCTTGGCGTCCTTATGCACACGAGGGTCTTCCGTATAGAGTCCATCACAATCGGTTAAGATGATCAGCAGGTCCGCTTCGACAAGATTGGTCATCAGGGCGGCAAGATTGTCGTTGTCGCCGACCTTGATTTCCTCAACCATGACAGTATCATTTTCATTGATGATGGGGAGGACATTGCGGTTTAAAAGGGCTTGTAGGGTATTTTTTGCGTTGATATAACGGCGCCGATTTTCGAGATCCTCCCTTGTTATGAGTATTTGTGCGAGTGAAACCTTGTGCCGGGAAAAGGCCTTTTCATAATGATGAAAGAGGGTGGGTTGTCCCACAGCGGCACAGGCCTGGAGGTCGACGATTTGCTGTGGCCGATGCTGATAGCCCAATTGATGCAGTCCCGAGGCAATGGCCCCTGAGGAAACAAGGGCTACCTTCTTTTTGTTGTTTTTGAGGTAGACAATTTGGCGTGCCAGTTTTTGAAAAATCTTGAGATCCAGCCGCCCCTTCTCATTGGTCAGGATGCTGGTGCCTACCTTAATAAGGATTGTTTGGGCCTTTTGAATCAGCTGATGATGTTCTTGGTCTCTCATGGGAAAATAAGGGTTCCTACCTTTTCAATAAGGGGTTGAACATGTTGGTGGGTGGCGGCTGAGATGGCCATCACCTCAAGACCCTTTTCTTGAAAAAGCCTTTCTGCAGAATACAGCTTTTCTTGAACCTCAGGCAAGTCGATTTTGGTCAGGACGATAATTTGGGGATGATCGAGGAAATGGGGTTTGTAGGCCTTGAGTTCGTGTGTCAGACCTATATAATTATTCCAGGGATCGGGTTGCTCAGGGTCACTTAAGTCGATGAGATGAAGAAAAATGCGTGTGCGTTCAATGTGGCGCAAGAATTGATGTCCCAAACCGGCCCCTTGATGGGCCCCTTCAATCAGTCCAGGGATGTCGGCCACCGTATAACTCCTTTCGCGATCCAGGAAAACAACCCCCAATTGGGGTTGTCGGGTGGTAAAGGGATAGGCCGCAATTTTGGGGTGGGCACGGGAAATGACGGAGAGGAGGGTGGATTTGCCGGCATTGGGTCGCCCCACCAATCCCACATCGGCGAGCAACTTGAGCTCAAGGCGGATTTGTTTTTCCTCGCCCTTTTCTCCAGGTTCGGTATGTCTCGGGGTCTGATGGGTGGATGTTGCGAAGTGCATATTGCCACGACCGCCTCGTCCTCCCTGGGCCACAATGATACTTTGTTCGGGACGATTAAGGTCCTTGATCAGGAGGTTGTGGGCCTGGTCGTAGACAAGGGTTCCCACGGGGACTTTTATGATGAGATCCTGGCCGGAGACCCCGTACATTTGTTTGCCCTTGCCGTGAGTACCCCTGGGGGCCTTGAAGTGGCGACGGTATCGGTAGTCCAGGAGGGTGAGGAGATTGGGATCGGTTTGGATGATGATGTGTCCGCCCCGTCCTCCATCCCCGCCATCCGGTCCTCCACGGGGGACGTATTTTTCCCGCCGAAAGGAACAACAGCCCTTGCCCCCATCGCCGGCCTTGATGTCGATAGTTGCCTCATCAATAAATTTCATAATGATGCCTATATCTCTTTTATGGGTGAGGAAGCAAATTTTTCTAAGAAGAGGGAGGCTTTATGGCGGTGATTAGCAGTCTGTTAATAATTATGGGGTTATATTGAGACCCAAAAGGTGGCAATCAGTGCTGACGTTAACGGTCACAGGTTGATTCTTGTTCAGCGCCATACGAATGGATCTGAGAATGTCATCGAATTGGGCATCAGAATGGGAAAGGGAAAAGATCCAATTTCCCTGATAACACCCCCAGGACATATCGGGACCACATTGATAGTTTCCATCCAGGTCTGTTTCCATACATTCTTTGGGGAATTGCCCTTCATTGATTTTATTGGTGGAAATGATGACCTTGACATCTCCCTTGTCATCGACAAGCATTTGACTGATTTTATTAAGGGCTGAGGCCGTCTCTTTCCCAGGTCGTGCCTCCGTCAAAGACGCAAGACCAAAAAGGATCATCAAAATCAAGAAAATCCCGGGAAAACATTTTTTCATAAAAATACCTCACGACCCCCTCTGTGTGGATGAAGAGGCAAAACCATCTTCTTTTCGAGGGATGATCACAAAAGTTGCTAATTCTCAACAGAAAAAAAAAGAAAAGGAAACCGTGGGCAGCCCATTAAAAAAATCAATTATTTTAGACAGTTACGCTGATTTTGGAATGATGCTGACTTGACGGCGGGTCTTTCCCTTGGATTCAAATTTGACGATACCGGAGGTCTTGGCAAAGAGGGTCCAGTCACGGCCGATACCGACATTTTGACCGGGATGGATTTGAGTGCCTCGTTGGCGGATGATGATAGTCCCTGCATTGACGAACTGACCTCCGTATCGCTTGACACCGCGCCTCTGTCCCTGGCTATCGCGACCATTTCTTGTTGAACCACCGGCTTTTTTATGGGCCATGGAGACCTCTTTAGGAAATGTGAATTTTCTTGATCTTCAGGGCCGTAAAGGGTTGACGATGACCTTGAAGTTTATCATAACCCTTGCGACGTTTCTTTTTATAGACCAAGACCTTTTTGCCCTTGCCCTGGGTGAGGACCTGAGCCTCAACGCTGACTTGACTGACATAGGGGGTTCCCACCCGGATATCCTCGCCCCCGCCGATCATGAGGATCTTGTCGAGCTTGATCACCCCTCCCTCTTGGGCATGGGCAATCTTTTCCACACGCAGGGTGGTCCCTTCGTTGACACGATACTGTTTTCCCCCCGTTTGGATGACGGCATACATAATAAAAACTCCCAGATTTACAGGCTACTTGGCATGAGAAACGGGCCTTTAAACCATGTTTATTCTCGAATGTCAAGGGGGGGCTCGGCGCCCTGTTCTGCGATTTCGAATTGTTCCATATGGAAGTCCTCCCGTGGCTTGATGGCCAATTTTTTGCCTGTTTTTCGCTCAAATTCTTCCATATTGACTCGTTCTTCCTCAAGAATAAGGTCGGCAATGGTAGAATGGACATGGATGGTCAAATGATCGGAGAAGTAATCGGTCAGGTTGCGGTAGAGTTCACGAAAGATCTCGTGGGAAATGGTGGCCTTGCTTTTAAGATATCCCCGTCCCTCACAATAAAAACAAGGCTCACAGAGTGTCATGGCAAGACTCTCATGGGTCTTTTTCCGGGTCATTTCAATGAGACCCAAATCGGTAATCTTTGTCATCGTTGTCCTGGCTCGATCAAATCGGAGGTGTTCCTTAAAGGCATGAAAGACCTTGTCTCGGTTGGCAAAACGTTTCATGTCGATAAAATCTATGATAAGAATTCCCCCTAGGTCTCGAAGTCTCAGCTGATAGGCAATCTCTTTGGCGGCCTCTAGATTTGTCTTTAAAATGGTATCCTCTAGATTTCTTTTTCCGATA
>MGSF01000017.1:0-3756 GCA_001798715.1 Deltaproteobacteria bacterium RIFCSPLOWO2_02_FULL_50_16
TCCCTCCTTTCAGAGGGTTAAACTACTGACATAATCACGGAGCAGTTAAACTGACATTTTCATTGAGCTACCACAAAGGCAAATTTAGACCTTGACCAACGTTTAAAATTTTCATAATTATCACCTCTCCATCTCTTAACTTCTAACTTCGCGTCATTATGGTTTATTAACTTTCAGTGAGTACAGCTTAAATGACCAACCATAAGTATTTCTAACTTTGAATGAGCACATGTACTCATTCAAAGTTGAAATGCTATAAAGGACCTGGTGATATGAGAATATTGATTACCGGAGGGGCTGGTTTTATCGGCTCACATCTTGCTGAAAAATATCTAAAATCTGGCAATGAAGTCTATATTATCGATAATTTAGCAACATCCACAGAAGAGAATATCCAACACTTAATCGACAACCCTGACTACAAAAACCTTTTTTTCCCAACCATCGACACTATTTTTAATGTGGATAAACTCACGGAACTGGTAGGAATTTGTGATGTTGTCTTTCATATGGCCGCTGCTGTGGGCGTAGAGTATATTTTAAAAAATCCATTATCCTCCATCGTCACCAATATCCGAGGCACAGAAAATGTCTTGGATTTGTGCCGCAAATTTAAAAAGCGCGTCCTTATTGCTTCCACGTCAGAAGTTTATGGAAAACACGAACATGCCCCCCTTGTTGAGACAGACAATTCTATTTATGGTCCGTCCAATAAATCTCGCTGGAGTTACGCAGCAGCAAAATTGATGGACGAGTTTACGGCATTGGCTCACCATCGCGAATCAGGATTGCCTGTTTTTATTGTAAGACTCTTTAATACGGTCGGTCCCAGGCAAAGCGCCCAATATGGGATGGTCCTGCCAAGATTCATTCAAAGGGCTATCAATCATAATCCCATTCTGGTGTATGGCGATGGGAAACAGACCCGTACTTTTACCTATATAGATGATGTGGTTGAGGCACTCATAAAGCTTATTGAAACAGACAAGGCCATCGGTGAGGTAGTCAACATCGGCGGATCTGAGGAAATCTCCATGAAAAGCCTGGCACTGAGGATTAAAGAGATGACAAAAAGCCCTTCCGAAATTAGGCATATCCCCTATGATGAGGCCTTTACAAAAGACTTCGAGGACATGAGGCGTCGTGTTCCATCCCTTGAAAAATTGTACAGCCTGATAGGATGGAAACCTCAAATCAATCTCCAGACCATTCTTGAAAAAACGATTCAATTTTACCAAGATATCCCTCAAAAGGTAAAAAACTAAAATCCTGCATGTCAAGTTTGATTCTATTTAGCATCTTAAGTTTTCTATCAAGCGTACTTCTTATATGGATCGTTCGTACTCTAGCTCATAAAAAGCAATGGTTGGCTACGGTACAAAAAAATAAATGGCACAAAAAACCCGTGGCCCTTCACGGAGGGGTCGGATTTTTTCTCCCCATTTTTATCTTAGGAATTGTAGTCAGCTTTATTTTCTCCGAGACTCGCGAAAAACCAATTCTTGTTGCCTTGTTTGCCGGATCTTCAGTCATGTTTCTGACAGGACTTCTCGATGATATCTATGTCATTAAGCCGTCAACCAAACTTATCAGCCAAGTTCTCTGTGCCAGCTTTTTTATTTTGGGGGGCGGGCATTTCAATATTACGGAAATAATCTTCATTGACCTTTTAATTACCTATCTCTGGTTTATCGGCATTATCAACGCCCTTAACCTTTTAGATAACATGGACGGTTTGGCCGCTGGCATTGCCATCATCGCGGGTCTCGTCCTTTTTACACTCACACGACTCTCTGGACTCGATCCCTTAACCCCCGCACCCCTACTGACAATCATCATGGTCACCTCCGTTTTGGCCTTCTGGTTATTTAACCGATTTCCGGCGACTATCTTCATGGGAGATTCAGGAAGTCTTTTTTTGGGGTATTTTTTGGCCGCTTTAGCCATTCCCAGTGTCCTTAATCACAGCTTCGAACTCAGAGGAACCTATTCGATGATGGCTATACTCATTCCGGCCACTGTTTTGGCCATCCCCATTTTTGATACGACTCTGGTCACCATCGCGCGAAAATTTTCGGGTCGAAAAATCTCCCAAGGAGGTGTTGATCATAGTTCGCATCGTCTTGTGGGACTTGGATTCTCCGAATCCATGTCCATTAATATTCTTTACTTCCAAGCCTGTATCGGCGGCATTGTGGCCGTGTTGATGATCCTCTATCCTCATCTTGCTGTCATGTTTTTTGTCGGCTTTATCCTCTATTTGTTGTTGGTCGGTATCTATCTGGGGAAAATTAAAGTCTATTCTCAAACAGAACCAACCGACAAGTGGACACCCATTATTTCTGAAGTCATGTTCAAAAGAAGGGCGGGCGAAGTCTTGCTGGATTTTATCTTGATCTCCCTGTCCTATTCCATATCAGTAGTCATTGTGCGTCCCGCACTTTTAGATCATATGCTCTTTTTTAAAGAATCACTGCCTCTTATCATTCTGACTACGATTCCTCTCTTTGCCTTCCAAGGCGTCTATCGTGGTCTATGGCATTTGATTGCCATAGAAGACGTTTTTGTGATGCTTCGTGCCGTCTTTTTTTCGACAATATTGTCTTATGGTCTGGTACGTATCGTGTTTGAGAATAAAATCACCATCGGTTTTTTCTTTGTCTATGGAGTCATCGTATTCGTCATGATCATTGGCAGTCGTTTATCAATGAGACTCTTTGATATGTTCGTCAATCAACACGACCTCAAAAAGAGGCCTCATGACATCCTTCTCTATGGGGCGGGTATCGCCGGAAAACTGACTGTCGATGAAATCCTCCGCAACCCAAAATACGGTGATCTGCGGCCTATTGGATTTGTTGATGACGATAAAGACAAACATGGAAGGCACATCGCCGGGATCAAGGTCCTGGGAGAGAGCCGGTCAATTCCCAAAATCCTGAATAAATACCCGAATATCAAGGAAATTTGGATCTCGAGCCGCCATATCGATGACGACAATATCAAGGTCTTTGAGACCCTATTTCGGGACAAAAATATTTCCCTTAAAAAGTTTTATTTTGATGTCTTGCCGATCCAATAGACCAAAAACCCTCTCCCCATGGGCCTCAATTGAACCTCTACATCAAAAAACCTTCGACAAAGTGTGTTTTTTTTGTTATGAACGCCCCCACGTCAATGACAACCTTTAAGGAGGAATATCTATGGGAAATGCTCTGACAAAGTCGCAAACCATCAGCTGGCTTGCTGACAAAAATGAAATGACGAAGAAACAGGCGGCCGATTTTGTCGATTCGCTGGCGGCCCTCGCCTACAAAGAGGCCAAAAATTGTTTTACCCTTCCCGGCCTCGGCAAGCTCGTCCTTGTCAACCGCAAGGCGCGCATGGGTCGCAATCCTCAAACCGGCGAACCCATCAAGATCCCGGCGAAGAGGGTCGTGAAGTTTCGTGTGGCCAAGGCCGCAAAAGATTCCATTTTGGGAAAAAAGAAATAGTTTTCTTTTTTAGTGGTTCTTGAAAAAAGGCCCTCATTAAGAGGGCCTTTTTAGTTTGCGGTAAATTGTTCTTGTCCCGCTCCCATCGTCTAACGGTTAGGACGCGGCCCTCTCAAGGCCGTAATACGGGTTCGATTCCCGTTGGGAGCGCCAAAAAGGGTTCGGCACCAAAAGGTGCCGAACCTTTTTTTGTTCTCTAACAGGTTGAGAACATGGGCCAGCCTTGCTGGACCTGTTCGACGTAAACGGCAAGGGTCCCGAT
>MGSF01000017.1:3833-3936 GCA_001798715.1 Deltaproteobacteria bacterium RIFCSPLOWO2_02_FULL_50_16
ACGGGAGTTCCGACGGCCTTGCGTCCATCAAGCGCCTCTGGCGCCCCAAGGTCTTGAGGTCTCTTGACCTCAGGGCGTCGGAACGACCAGTATTTTGCTGTAC
>MGSF01000017.1:3979-13710 GCA_001798715.1 Deltaproteobacteria bacterium RIFCSPLOWO2_02_FULL_50_16
CAAACTTCCATCAACATCCAAAACATCTTCCGAGTGGACAGGCATAAACCATTTTTGCGCAATAAACGTTGGAATCACGGCGCTGGCAATGACGACGCCAACCAGCACGGAATATTGTGTTTGATTGATGAAACCGGCTTCGTAGCCAAAGACACTCGCAATGGTGCCAAAG
Organism: Deltaproteobacteria bacterium RIFCSPLOWO2_02_FULL_50_16; assembly: GCA_001798715.1. GTDB lineage: Bacteria > UBA10199 > UBA10199 > 2-02-FULL-50-16 > 2-02-FULL-50-16 > 2-02-FULL-50-16. Next base: position 4,152 of record MGSF01000017.1, read on the forward strand.
GTAAGCCCCGTGCTCATCAGCAGGGTTGTGTAGAGGCTCCCTGATGGAATATATTTTTTTGCCAAAAAGTAGACACCCAGAAATTTGGTAACCATCTTAAGAAAGAAGAGAATCAAGAAAAGTCCGATCGCCGAGGCAATGAGCGGAAAAGAGATTTTGATGCCACCCACGAGAAAGAAAAGGGGCGTGATAATGGCATAGGCCACGGTCCTCAGTCTGTTGCGCACTGTCTTCGTCTCCGTCGTTTCCGTAAAATGTTTGGACATCATGAGGCCCAATACAAAGGCGGGCAACACGGCATGCCCTCCTCCCAGTTTCGCAAAGTAGATAAAAATGAGCAGAAGCAAAAAGACATACTTAATTTCAGGTTCGATGACTTTGTTTTTTAATTTTGGATTGTCGAAAACGAGATGGGAAAAACGGGCGGCAAATAAGATGACAAGGACGGAGATGACAACAAAGACCAGTGAATACAATGTCGGCTCTGTAAATAACAGGCTCAAGGCCAGGGCGGTTCCCATGTCGGTGACAAAAGTAGAGGCCATCAAGATTTTTCCGATGGTGGTTTGTGAAAGACCCGTTTCCACCAACACGGAGTAAACCACGGCCAACGAGGTGGTGGATAATGCGACTCCCGCAATGAGAGATGAGGGGAAAGACCAGCCGGAAACAAAATAAGTAAAGAGAGTTACTCCAGTGAAGGGAAGCAAGAAAGAAAAGAAACCCATCAAAAAACTTTCTTTAAATTTTTCACGCATGAGCGCCGTATCGATCTCCGTCCCAGCCAGGAAGGTGAGAACGATGCCTCCGAAGCTGGCGAGATAAACCATCCACTCCTCCGCCTTGAACCCAAAATTTCCGGCAATGGCACCGATAAGAATTTCGAGGATGGCTACGGACAAGCCCGTCCTCAGCGAAATGAGGCTGGCGACGAAGATGAGAACACCCGCTAAGAGGGGAATAATGTCTGGGGATTGCACGGCTGACCTCCTTTCGAAGTAACGAGTAGGAGTTATCAGCCCGTGTTGAGGCGGTTATACGGCGAACTCCATCGCCAAAGTTTTCAGTAACCTACAAAATTTTGTGACGGAAATCAAGCTCTATACCCTCACCCATCAGGGAACGAGGGCGCACCCGCCCGTTTTAGGGGTTTCCTGGGCATTGGAATCATTGGCACCACTTGCGGGGGCCTGTTGATTGTCTTTTGGAGAGGGGTCTTTTTTATCCATCTCCAAATTGATCTGCATCCCCCCTCCCTCCCCTCCCAGGGGGGACAAGAGAAGCTTCAAAAATTTATCGAGATCAAATTCTTTTTTCTCGCGACACTCTTCCCCCGGAAAGAGCGGCCGATCCCCGCACATCGGGCAGGCCCCACAATCCGCCGCACAGGTAAAACAGTTTTCGCCTCCTTCTTGGGAGGTTGTGCAGACACCATCACCGCACCGCGCACAGTCCCCAAGACACGTCTCCATGTTTTCTTCCCCACTGCAAATAAGATCCCCGCAAGAGGGCGGCCCAAGGGCCTCAGAAGGACTCAAGTAGCCATAAAACAAATCCATATCCCCCGTCCTCATCAGCGGAACGGTTAAATGAACACCCCCCAGGGCATCGCAGGTCATGGAGGGATACCACCGCCCTCCCCTGTCATCCACCACCCCTCTCTCCTGGGCCACCAGCCTCAAAACCCACTCCACATCCGGTGCCGCATTATAGGGTCTCGAAAACGAGAGGTAAAAATGCCTGTCCAAATCATCCTCGGCCGCATCACGATTTTGCCTGGAAAGGACATGGACCTGATTCCCACACAGGGCGATGGCACACTCGTCCTTGACCTCAAAGGTGTTTCCCGTCGTGGCCACCACCTTGATCTTAGGATCCATCCCTCCCCCCCCAAAACGAAAATACTTGAGACTCCCAGCCTCCCTGTCATAATAGCACCCGTGAAAACCGGTGATGGGTCTTGCCGGTACAGTCGTCATGTCAAATTGATCTCCAAATCTTGATCCCGCCACCTCTGCAGGAAAGAAATCAGGCGTCGCCATCAGAGGAGTGGTTTCCCAGGCGTTATCGCCATAGACCCTTTTGTTGGCCAATAAAATACCCTCCGCAAGAACGGCGTCGCCCTCCCTGGTATTGACAACCGTATTTTTCAACAACATCAAGGGCGTCCCTGAAGAGCTCATCGTCACATAGTGGGCAATATTCAGGGGATGAATCCTATATTCCATTGACTCACCCTCTCTTGCACTCACGGGCCCGTTGCGGATGATATAAGGCGCCTCATCAAAAGACCATTCCGCACTGTCCGCAGCCCGGTGGGCATATTTAAGCCCCTTATTCGTCTCATCCCAATAAATCGCATGGTGTCCCCCCTTGTCGTCGATAACAACGGAGGGATAGGCCCCCACACCTCCCACCGCATCCATCGTCTGGTAAGTCCAGGGCGCCCCCGGATCCTCAGGCCAGAGATCGCGCTTGGCCTGCAGGAGGTGATTCTCATCCCCTGCGATGGCGTAGCTGACCCCTATCTGTGAGGGGGTGACATTCAGAGAATGGTTGCACCCGACAGACTGGCCTTCGACACTCACCGATACCGGCGTCGACCAGGCCGGATCCGTGGAGGTCTTCCGCACATATTGGATCCGACGCCTCCCCCCTTCATCATGCATATAAGTCACATGGATCCGACCATTGTGATCGAGGACCACCCGACTGCACTGACCCTCGTGGGCCGCCGTTAGTCTAAGAGAAGAAGTGACCCAATCCGCATAGACGGTCCCCGAAAGAAAAAGGATCACAAAGACAGGTGTGAAAAAATAACGCCACAACATCTTTCCAGGGTAGAGGTGCAAGACCGATGCCACAACCCCATCTGGGTGTATTGAAAAACATCTATATTATCAATGTCTTACAAGAATAATAAAGAACCTTCGGATTATTAAAATGATAAATTTATCATTTTGATAAAAAATTAAGATAATCAAGCGCGATAATAACACTTGTGGAGACCTTACGGAGAAGTATATATAAAAGAGGAGGGAAGATTAATAATGATTAATTTCAATGAGTTTGAAGTCCTCACACTCAGCTGCCTGGGGACCTTGATTGACTGGGAAAAAGGCCTTCTAAAGGCCGTCCGCCCCCTCTTCACCCATCAAGATATCGTGATCGGGGATCAATATTTTCTCAAAACCTTTCTTCAGCACGAATCCGATATGCTTCAAGGAGAGTATGTCCCCTATCGAGAAATCATCAAGAGGATCCTTCTAAAAATCGGTCAGACCCATGGCTTTGTCCCCACTTATGCAGAAATCGAGGAAATCATCCGATCCACCAGGGAGTGGAGGCCCTTTCCCGATGTCACAGAATCCCTGAAGACCCTAAAACAGCAATACAAGCTCGCCATCATCTCCAATCTGGATCGAGCTCTGTTTGAAGAGGTCTCTGAACAATTTTTGGTAGAGTTTGACTGGATCTTTACGGCCGACGAGGTTCGATCCTATAAACCTTCATCGAAAATTTTCAACTATGCCCTCGAAAATATGGAAATCCCCCCCTCCAAGATCCTGCATATAGGACACAGCCTGGTCCACGATATCATCCCTGCCAAATCCCTAAAACTCTCGACGGTCTGGGTCAACCGGGCCACCCTGCAAAAAGGATCACCCCTCCTCCATTCCCCCCCTGTCGACCCTGATCTCGAAGTCCCCGACTTGAAAACCCTTATCTCTATCACCTCATAAAATCCCTTCCCAAAATTTTCGAGGAAGTCGTGGTGGAAAATAACATTTTCTTTTCACAAAAGATTGGGTATGTTCGTCTTTGTGACCTCTCCCATCCTTATTCAAAGCCCCATCCCCTTGGATCAATGGCTCAAGACAGGGCTCAATGTCCTGGGAAAAAATCTTGTCCCCTTGATCCTCATCTCACTGGTCATGCTGGTTCTCACCTGTGTGGCCTCTCTCCTGATTCTTCCCCTGATATTCGTCATCGGACCCATTTATTATTCGATGTATGCCGCCGCCATCAAGGGCATCCAGGGAAGACAGATCATCTTTGAAGACGCCTGGACGGGGTTTAGGGAAAGATTTTGGGAGGGAACCAAGGTTATTCTTTTTCAGGGACTAGTCTTGTTTCTTCCCTTATTGATTGGCGGGTTTTTCATTTTTGGGGCCATTTTTATCGCCAAGGCCCAGCACAATGACATCGTTATCCTCTTGGGGGGGATTTTTGGTGTCCTCCTGGCCCTTTCTTGGATCGTCTACTTTTTCTACATGGGATGCTGCCTGTTTCTCATGTTTCCCATTGTGATTGACCGCCGGTTGGAGGTGATGGAGGCCTTTCACCTCTCCCGAAGGGCGGCCCATGTTGATTTCTGGCGTTATTTCATCTTCTACTTTTTATCCATGGTCCTCTCGAGCCTGGGGAGCTTTCTTTTTTCGATCGGGATCTTTATCACCTGGCCACTGATCTTTCTCTTCACGGCCGCCGCTTACCAATCCATGTTGGGATTTAGAGGTTCCCCCACTTGATCGAACACCCCATCGCATGGGGAGTGGGCTGTGAAACCTTTTTTCCCGCCAAGACTTCATCAAGGGCCTTTTGGAGAAATCTTTCTCTGACCTTACTGGCCTCCTGCCAATTGTCATCGATGCCCCCATGATATTGGACCCTCCCTTTCTGATCGACGATAAACATCTCCGGGGTGCAGACCGCATCATAGGCCTTGGCCACGGACTGGTCATCATCCCTCAAATAGGCAAAGGGAAATTCCCATTCCCGCGCGACTATTTTCATCTTCTCCATGGAATCATCGGGATAGTTTTTTTCGTCATTGGGATTGATGGCCAGAAAGACCACATCCTTGTCCTGATAACTCTTGGCGAGTTGGACAAGACGCCCCCAGTAGGCCTGCACATAGGGACAATGATTGCAAACAAACATCACGACAACGGCCCCATGATGCCGCAGCGCCGATGACAATGAGTGAGGCTTTCCATCCACCCCCGGCAAATCAAAGTCAGGGGCCTTTTTCCCGATCATCTTTTCCTTGGAATACATGAGGACCATCACTCACCTCCATCCACCTGTTGCTTTTCGCGCCCAATTAAGCCAATATCAACTCCCGTTGATAAAAACAATTATTTATTCCCTGTTTTTTATCTCAGGCCTCACGGGGCTGGTCTATGAAGTCACGTGGGTGCGTCTCTTTACCTTCGTTTTTGGCAACACCACTTATTCAGTCACGGCCGTTCTCTCCGCTTTTCTCTCCGGTCTGGGTTTGGGCAGTTGGATAGCGGGCCGGTTGGTCGATACCAGGAAAAATCCCTTAAAATTATATGCCGGTTTGGAATGGGGCATTGCACTGACAGCACCTGCCGTCCCCTTTCTCATCTCTTCTTTGGAGCCGTTGTACGCCTTCATCTATCAAAACATAACCTCTTCCCTCTCATTATTGATGCTCATCAAATTTTTTATTTCATTTACACTTCTCCTCCTCCCCACCTTTTTCATGGGGGCCACACTTCCCGTCATCAGCAGTTTTTTGGTGAATCGTACCGACTCTATCGGCCCTCGCATCGGTCTTCTTTATGCCTTCAACACCTTGGGGGCTACCCTGGGATGTTTTTTTACGGGTTTTGTTTTTATCAAGACCTTTGGTGTCCGAGAGACGACTTGGCTCACCGCCCTTATTAATCTTGCCCTGGGTCTCATTTTTATTGTCCTTCACAAAACAATTCCTCCTGACGCCTACAAAAAGGATGTGAAGGATGTGACGACCCTCCTTCCCTTAAAAAAATCACACCTCAAACTCATTCTTGTCGTTTTTGCCGTCGCTGGATTTACATCCCTGGCCTATGAATTCTTGTGGACCCGCCTTCTCGTCTTCAAATTGAAGACAACCATTTACGCCTTTACCATTATGCTCACCACCTTTCTTTCGGGCATCGGTCTGGGGAGCCTTCTTTTTCCCGCCCTTCAAAAGGGGATAAAACCTTATAACTACTGGAGGCTGTTGGGTATCCTAGAGGCCCTTATTGGTTTGTACGCCCTGATCTCCATTATATTCTTTGGCCACCTTGAATATGGGGCGGCCTCCCTCCCTGATAACTGGACACGGCAGGTCCTTCAGCAGATGCTCCTCTCGGCCGCCATCATGTTTTTCCCCACCCTTCTCATGGGCATTACTTTTCCGGTTGTCTCACGACTCTTTTCCCAGCACTTAACCCACATTGGAAATTCTGTGGGCTCCGTCTACTCGTCGAACACCATCGGAGGCATCATCGGCGTCTTATTAACCGGTTTTTTCATTGTCCCCCTTTTGGGGACACAGAAATCCATCATCGCGATGGCCCTCATCAATCTGACCCTGGCGGCTATCCTCATTTACTGTGATCCTTTTGTAGAGGGGAGAAAAAAAACGTGGATTCAATACGGCCTGACCCCTGGAATAGGGGTGACCGCCCTTGTGATCCTCCTCCTCACGCCCAAAGATTGGCTTTTTCAATATTATAATATCGGGGAAAAGTTTCTTGATAGTCGTGCCGAGATTCTGTATGCCGCTGAGGGACCGGAAGGAATCACGACAGTCCATCGCTATCGAAACGGCGATCGCGTCATCTCCACAGGATCCATCAATGTCGCCGGCACCAGCACGACACTCCGAACCACACAAAAGCTTCAGGCCCACATCCCCATGCTCCTGCATCCCCATCCAAAAAAGGTGTGCCAGATCGGCTTTGGCAGTGGCGAGACGGCACGTATTGTCCTCGGTTATGACGTGGACAAGCTCGATCTCGCCGAAATCAGCCCCGGCGTCCTTGAGGCCTCCGACAAGTATTTCCAGGATATTAATGATGGGGTCATTCATCATGAAAAATTTCACCCCTTTATTATGGATGGTGCCAATTATCTTCGCCTCACCAGAGAAAAATATGATGTCATCATGAACGATTCCATCTGGCCCTATTATGCCGGCAATTCGGGTCTCTATACCCAGGAACATTTTCTTGCCGGAAAAGACCATCTGACCGAGGGAGGCCTCATGACCAGCTGGCTCCCCCTTTCCATGGATCTTGAGAGTTTCAAAATACTCATCAAAACATTTCACTCCGTCTTTCCACACATCTCTATTTGGCTCGCCACGACTCACTACAACAAACATGCCCTCATTGTCGGCTCTCTCAAACCCATCAAGATTCCCCTGGATCCTTTTTTTGGACGATTTCAGAGATATGCGGAAAAAGATCTGGCCTCACTGAAATTAAATGATCCGATTTATTTTCTCAACATCTTCAAATTTGACGAGTCCTCCCTGAATGAGATTTTCGACCAAGTCGCCCTTCACACAGAAAATAACCCCCTCCTGGAATTTGCCCCCTCGAGAACAAAGGCCGAACAATCCGGAAGACTCTCCATTTATAAATTAATCCAGCAGTATCGCACCTCTCCCCTGGATCACCTCATAGACAGGGAGACCCTGGATCCCAAAACGGGGGCTGAAACCCTTTCTGATCTGACAACCGCCTTTGAAATCGAAGGTCTTATTCTTGGCGGCATCATCAAGAGGGAAAGTTTTGAAAAGGATTACATGAAGGAATTCGAAAAGGCATTGTCCTTAAACCCCGATCATCCCGCCGCAAGACAATTGATTCGAGAGACACAACGGACCCTTGAAAGCAAGGCGATGGACATCTCCCAGCTGGATTATCACGAATTGCTCAAAAACGCGGAGAACCTCATCAAAAACGGAGCGGCGGACGCCGCCATTCGCGCCCTCAGGCAGGCCCTGCAATTAAAACCGGATTCTTATGAGGCCTATAACAAACTAGGCATCGCTTATAATGAAAACGGAGAAGCGGAGAAGGCCCTGCAATCCTTTCATCAATCCATCAAGACAAACCCAAAATACGCCCCTCCCTATGCCAATATAGGCTCCTATTATCTCCGCGAGGGCACCCTGGATCAGGGTGTCGAATACCTGAAAAAATCCATCCTCCTGGATCCCGAACAGCCCAATGCCCATCGTGAATTGGCCTCCGCCTACGCGCAAACCAACCGATTGGATCTGGCCGCCCACCACTTTAAAAAGACCCTGGAATACGAGCCCGACAATCCCCACAACTATTTTAACCTGGGCCTCATCTATCATCATCAGGGAGAGGACCAAAAGGCCATTCAATTCATTGAAAAAGGTCTGAAATACGCCCCCGACGACCAAAGGGCCCAAGACTTCCTTAAAAAATTATTAACAGGACCGAAATAATATGGACAGCCCGATAGGGCTAACAGCCGGTCCTGTAATACTGACAGTCCCCAAATGTCTATACAATTTTGGGACTGTTAGTAAGACAGGAAAAATAGATCGGGGAATGGACTTTGTTGTTTACTTTCGTCCAATATTCGTCTAATATTAGACCAATATGTTTCTTCCGCAATACACAATCACTCACAGGCTTCTCGAGAACATTAAGAAAATATCTATTATTATCAACAATTTGAACAACACTCATTTTCCGGATGTCATCCAGGTGGAATTTGAAAAAAGAGCCAACTCTCTTTCTGCCCATGCCTCCACCAGCATTGAGGGCAATCCTCTACCCTTGACCGAAGTCAGGAAGATTCTGAAGTCACATCCGAGGCATATAAGAGACAGCGAGCGCGAAGTATTGAATTACAATAACGCGTTAAAAAAATTAAATGCACCTATTAAAAAAAGAAGGGTTAAGTTTGACCTGCCGTTTATCCTGAAACTTCACAAAGAGATAATGGAGGGGCTTCTTGACAAGTTTAGATGTGGAAAATTGAGAGAAGAACCGGTATTTGTAAACGATCCCCGAGAAGGCCAACCAATCTATCTCCCGCCTGATCATGGTGATGTTCCGAAGTTAGTTTCCGAGCTCATAAACTTTGTTGACGAGGGCCAAGATGAATTGGATGCACTGATTATGGCGGGGATATTTCATAAGCAATGTGTGATCATCCACCCCTTTATTGACGGTAACGGCAGAACCACGCGGCTTGCCACAAAAGCCATTTTGGCAAATATGGGGCTGGATACATTTAATCTTTTCAGTTTTGAAAATTACTACAACAGAAATGTGAGTCAATATTTCAAAAAAGTGGGTGTCACCGGAAACTATTATGAGATTGCGAATAAAATGGATTTTACCGAATGGCTTGAGTACTTCAGCGATGGAATTATTGACGAACTTTTAAGGGTTGAAAAAGAATTGAAAGTGACGACGGCTACCCCGGAAACTACTATCAAACCCTATCATGCGACCATGATCGATCATATTAAATCGCATGGTTTTATAACCGACAATGAATATTCCAAACTTGTCAATCGCGCAAAGGCAACACGCAATTTGGATTTCAACAAACTCATCAGCATGAAATTGATTGAGAAGACCGGGAAGGGAAAGTCCACCTATTACAAGCTTAAAAGGCAGTACCCCTGATGGGACACTGCCTTGTCATGCTCGGGGACTAGGGGTCGAACCTAGATTCTGTGGGTCAGAGCCACATGTCCTGCCATTAGACGATCCCCGAATTG
>MGSF01000018.1:0-2510 GCA_001798715.1 Deltaproteobacteria bacterium RIFCSPLOWO2_02_FULL_50_16
AGGAGCATTTTACGGCCAGTCTGGGACAGCGATGGACGGCGGCCCGCCAATTGGCGGACAGGGGCGTCAAGGTCGCCTTTCATTTTCATCCCATGGTTTTTTATCGGGGTTGGGAGGTGGATTATCCCCGTCTTGCCACGCAATTGATGAATCGATTTGAGACTCATGAGGTCGCGTTTATCTCCCTGGGATCCGTGACCTTGATCAAGCCCGTCATCCAGAAGATTCGGCAGTTGGGACATCCTACAAAGATTTTACAAATGGAGGGGGCGGCCGATCCTCACGGCAAACTGACCTATCCGGATGATCTGAAGGTTCGTCTTTTTAGGACCATGGTGGAGGTCTTCCACCCCTGGAGGGATCGGGTGTACCTGTACCTCTGCATGGAAAAGGCCTCGATATGGAGGGAGGTCTTTGGTTTTGTGTATCCCACCAATGAGGACTTCGAGAGGGATTTTGGGTCAAGGACCCTTGGGGGCTTAAGCAGATGATGTTTCTTGTTCCTTGATTCGGGTGGTCACAGTGTGATTCAACAGGTTCCGGTCTTCTTTCACACGGCATGTGACAGGGGCATCAGCGGGATCTTGCGGAAGAGGCGGTAGGGGCGGATTCATTTTGCGGTATTGCCTGAGCGGCCTGGGCCAGTTCACTTAAAAGATCGGCGGCCCACCGGTAAACATTATTTTCGGCCACCTGGGCCTTGAGTCGTGACATGCGGTGTCTCTGTTCTTCTGCAGGCATTGTGAGGGCGACGTGTATTGCCTCTGCAAAATCGGCACGCGCATAAGGGTTGACCTGCAGGGCCTCCTGAAACTCCCGGGCCACGCCGGCAAACTCGGAGAGTATCAAAACACCATTACCCTCTTCTCTCGCGGCGGCAAATTCCTTCGCCACAAGATTCATGCCGTCGGCAAGAGGACTGACAATACAGACCGCTGCCATCCTCAAAAAAGTGTACACCGTCTGGGGATCATGGTGATCTTTGAGAAGCAGGATCGGTTTCCACCCTCGACTTCGGTGCTTCCAGTTGATCTGATCGGCCATTTCTTCTATCTCCTTATTCAGCTCCCTATAACGGGGGATGTAAATCCGCGAAGGGGCGGCCAGCTGGACAAAAGAAACCTTCTCCTTGAAGGTTGGGTATTTTTCCAAAAAACGGTCAATAGCACCGAATCGTTCCGGGATTCCCTTGGTGTAATCGACTCGGTCTACGCTGACGACGATGCGAGTCTCCTTCAACTCAAGCTCCTGCCGATAACGCGCCGCTATTTTTTGGAATTCATTCTCCAACGGGATCTGTTTCTCGGCCCAGGGTTGAACACTGATAGGAAAAGGTTTGACCACCGTTGATCCCTTTTCATGACGGACGGCGAAACGATTCCAGTCGATGCGCACTGGAAGCAAGCTGTTGACCGTGTCGAGAAAGTTGTTGCAGTAAGATTGCAAATGAAATCCAATGAAGTTTGATCCGAGCATCCCTTCTAGTATTTCCCTTTTCCAGGGGCAGACTTGAAAGGTCTCAGGATTTGGCCATGGGATGTGCCAGAAGAGGCCAGTGATCGCATCCGGGCGTCTTTCTTTGATGAACCGAGGCAGAAGGGTAAAGTGATAATCCTGAACCAGGACAACAGGCCTCTTCTTGCCGCATTCCCTGATAATTTCCTCAGCAAACTTCTGATTGACCTGTTTGTATGAGATCCAGTCTTTTTCCTCAAAGAGCGGACGATGGTGAGTGAGGTGGCACAAGGGCCATAAGGCCTCGTTGGAAAATCCATAGTAGTAACCCTCTTCTTCCTCCTTTGAGAGGTTAATCCGTTTGAGGGTATACGAAGGAGAGTCGGGGGGAACCAGTACCTTTCCTTCCGGATCGGTAACATCCCAATCGCCATCCCCGGCACCATGGGCGATCCAAAGGCCGGACGTTGCCCGCAAAACAGGATCGAGGGAGGTGACAAGACCACTGGCCGGTATCATCACCTTGACACGTCCCTGCTCTTTCACATGCATGTAAGGTTCCCGATTTGAGACCACAATCAGGTTCTGATTGCCTATGAGGGTCAAGGCATGGGCCTTGAGCCGTGCCGCCGTCCAGAGATTCGTCACCTGTTTTTCCTGGGAGACTTCTTGAGCCGTCTCACGAGCGGAGCGTAAACGAGCGGTCAATTTTTCCACCTCGCGTGCCACTGGTTTTAAAAGAGACTCTGTGGGCGGTGGAAGTACTGCGGTTTCCCTCTCTGATGTCATCCAGCCCAGTAGTTTATCGATGGACCTTTGAAAGGAGCGCCGCGAGAGAAAATAGGTCATGGCTGAAATGAAAAGGGCCAGGATGGCAACAGTCAAGGTTGTCCAGGTAATGAGAGATGTCACCCTTTCATTGATATAAGAGGCCTCATGCACCACTGTCAGCGTTCCCAAAAGAGTTCCGGAACGGTCTTTGAGGGGATGAATGAGGTTATGGAGGGTCAGCCCTTTTTCTTTCTGCAGAAAAATTTGTTCTTCATCCGGTGCCA
>MGSF01000018.1:2543-3317 GCA_001798715.1 Deltaproteobacteria bacterium RIFCSPLOWO2_02_FULL_50_16
TAACCTCAGTCAGGGCCATGGATCGGGCAATGGTCTTTCCTTCTAGATCGCAAAGAAGAATTCCCATCGTCCTCCCCTGTCCCGAAAGTCTTTCGGCAAGGTCCTCCTCGTCGGCTCCAGGGGGATTCCTTAAAAGACGGATGCTGGCGGGTGCCAAACTTTTCGCAATGACCTTGGCTCGGCGATGGAGATCATCTAAAAGGGTCTCTCTTTCCCTGGCAATGCGGAGGTAGGAAAAAATCAGGGAACCTATAAAGCACAAGGCAAGAATGAAAGTGCCGTATTTTAAAATCTGTTTCTTCATAATTTCTTGCTCATGGTACAGGCTGTATGGATCAGCGCCATGTGGGAATACGCCTGTGGAAAATTTCCCAGCAGTTCACCGGTGTCCGGATCGATGTCCTCCGAGAGTAAACCCAAGTGATTGGCATGTGAAAGGATTTTCTCAAAGAGATGTCGGCCGCGTTCCTTTTCACCAATGGTGTGGAGGGCCGTGGCAAGCCAAAAGGAGGCGACGATAAAGGCATTTTTTGGTTGCCCAAAATCATCCGCGCTGGTGTAACGAAAGACAAAACCATTTTTCATCAAGGCCTCCTCACAACGAAGGACGGTTGAAACCCAACGAGGATTTTCTTTATCGATGAATCCGTAATGGTGCATGAGCAGAAGACTTACATCGAAGTTGGGTGAGTGGTAGGTTTGGGTATAGGCATTCTGCTCTTGGTTCCATCCCTTTTCTTCGATGTCCCGACAGATCGCATTGGCCACCGGTTG
>MGSF01000018.1:3364-5384 GCA_001798715.1 Deltaproteobacteria bacterium RIFCSPLOWO2_02_FULL_50_16
TCCCCCGGTCGAGGGCCACCCAGGAAAGGATCTTCGAAAAAGTAAAATGGGCCTTTTTGTGGCGAAACTCCCAGATGCCAGCATCCGGTGTCGACCATTCCTTGGCCGTCGTGTTCGCCAGGAATTTGGTGAGCGACCAAACCTCGTCCGGCAGCTTCTCAAACTGGTAATGGATGTAGTAGAGGTAGAGGGCATTCAAGACCTCACCGAAGATGTCGTTTTGCTGGGTGTGACAGGCGTTGTTGCCGATCCGGACCGGCCCTGAATTTTTGTAGCCTTTGAAATGATCCAGTGTTTTCTCCTCCAGATTCGTTCTTCCGTTGATTCCGTAAACGATTTGAACTTTTGTCTGTTTGCTTTCAAGGATTTTGAGAAGAAAGTGGATAAAGGCGCGTGCCTCCTCAAAATGACCTATGCCTTTCAAGGCCTCGAGCATCAGAGAGGCATCGCGAAGCCAGCAATATCGGTAGTCCCAGTTTCTTTCTTTTCCAATGATCTCAGGAATGGAGGTGGTTGGCGCCGCAATAATAGCCCCCGTTTCCTCATAGGTCATGAGTTTCAAGGCCAGTGCGGACCGAAGCACCGCCTCGGGATAAAGGGGGGGAAGCCGACAATGGCTCGACCAGGTTTCCCAATAGTCCTTTGTCTTCTCAAACATCTCCCAGGAATGTTTGAATGACGGTGGCTCAATCTTTTCATGATACGTGAGGAGGAGGAAGTGATTCTGCTGTAGGGGGATCGCCCTTTCCTCGACAATGTTTTCCAAAGGCAGACTGGAGTAGAGGAAGAGACTCTCTAAGCCGTTGGAGGCGGTGATGACGGAAGGTCTCAGTTTGATAAGGGTCTTGCCGCTGGCATAATTCATGCGGGATTGAAACGAGATGCGAACCGCTGGAGAACCTTTTAGCGGTTTCAAAATCCTGTGGATTTCGACAGGATGCCGATAGACGCTCCCGTCACGATAGCGGGGCATGAAATCAATCACGTCAAAGGCATTTTCTCCGTCATCAAATCGCGTTTTAAGGATATTGGTCGAGGGGATGTAGGATTGTGTTGTTTTAAAGGGAGAAGGGGTGCTGATCTGGAAATGTCCCGCCCCGGGATCGAGGAGCGACGCAAAGGTGGAGGGGCTGTCGAAGTTGGGAAGACAGGACCAGTCAATGCTACCGGTCTCATGAACCAGTGCCGCTGTCTTACAATTTCCGATAATGCCGTAGCGCATGAATTTATTTCCCTTTTCGTTGGGCCAGTTGTTGGATACGTTCTTTCAATCCGTCACGAACGACGCGAATTTTCTCTTTCAGTTGTTCCGGACTTCCCGGTTTTGCCACCGGATCATAAAAGTGCCAGAGCACCCTTTGTTTTGTTTGAATCTCTTGCACAGCCTTCCAGGCAGGTTCCGCCAGGACCACTACAAGATCAAAAAAAATATCATTCATTTCAGCAAGTGTCTTCGAATATTGGCCGGAAAGATCAACGCCGATTTCCTGCATGACCTCGACGGTCATTTCGTTGAGCTGGCCGGGATAAAGACCCGCGCTGTAGGGGGAACAACCCTCCGAGAGGATGGTCCGTGCCAGCCCCTCGGCCATCTGGCTCCGACAGGCATTGTATTCGCAGACGAAGAGAATTTTCATGCCCCCATTCTACTTCAACACTGCGGATTTTCAAGACATTTTGAAGTTTTTTATCGAGGCAGTGCGGCGACGGCTTCCCTGTATTCCCTCACGATGTCTTCAATAATCTTGGCGCAGGGTTTGATGTCGTCCACGAGGCCCACCGTCTGTCCGGCCGACCAGGCGTCCACCCATTTGTCCGATTTCTCGCCCAGCGTCCGAAAACGCTCAATGCTCTTTTTCAGAAAGTTGGCGGGATGACCGCTGACCTCGGCCGTATTGAGGATGTCTTCCGGGGTGGCCTCTAAGATCATTTGTTTGAATTCGGAGTTGAATTTGTTTTCCTCAGAGGCGACAAAGCGTGTTCCAAAATAACCGCCATCGGCCCCTAGGGCCAGGATGGA
>MGSF01000018.1:5392-8286 GCA_001798715.1 Deltaproteobacteria bacterium RIFCSPLOWO2_02_FULL_50_16
CCTGACCTGTCGCCAGGCCTCCGGCCCCGATAATGGGGATATCCAGGTGCTGTTTCAGCCAGGGGATGAGGACGGTGGGAACGATGGGTCCGGCATGTCCTCCGGCCCCGGCGGCCACGGCGATCAGGGCGTCGGCCCCGGCCTTGGTCGCCTTTTCGGCGTGTTTGAGATTGACCACGTCACAGAAGACCTTGATGTTACTGTCGTGGGCCTGTTTGATAAATTCTGTCGGGTTTCCCAGGCTGGTGATGACGAGGGGCACTTTTTCTTCCAAAATAATGGCCCAGTCCTCTTTAAGACGGGGATTTAAGAGGAGCATGAAATTGATGGCGAAGGGTTTATCGGTGCGGGATTTTATCTCGCGAAGCTGATGGCGAAAAATATCGGAGGTGAGGGCATTGAGGGCCGGCATGGCCCCCAGGGCACCGGCCTCGCCCACGGCCACGATCATATCGGGATTGGAGACGAGAAACATGGGGGCGGAGATGATGGGAAAACGAATCCCCAGCATTTTAGTGATGGCTGTTTCGATTTTTTCCATACCCCTCCTTTTTATGGGGCAACGCAGTAGCCCCTCTTTATGGGGCAACGCAGTAGCCCCTCTTTATGGGGCGTTGTGGATCTCAATGCGCCGGTTGATCTTCCGATTCTCCGCCGTCGTATTGGAGACACGGGGCTGACTCTCGCCATAACCCACCGAGACCAGACGACTCGCCTCGATGCCATACTGGATGAAATAACTTTCAACAGCGGCCGCTCGTTTCTCCGACAAGACCTGATTGGCCGCATCGCCACCGCGATCATCAGTATGGCCTTCGATGCTGATCCTCAAGGTTGGATGATTTTTCAATTGTTCGAAGATCTGGTTCAAGGTGGCATACGATTCGGGAAGGATATCGGCACTTCCGGACGCAAAGTTGATCCCCCCAATGATGTTGACCGTTGGAGGAGGGGTAGGTTCTTCTTCGATCACGGGGGGTGGGGGGAGGGGTTCGGGTGATCGATGCCCCTCTCCCTCAAATTCGTAGCCGATCTGGAGAAAGGCCCGGTAATCGGGGGCCCCATAACTATCGAGGGTCAAAAAGCCCCCCACACCGCCCCCCACGGTCCCCCAGAGGCCGGGGGTTTCTGAAAAATATTTGCGGAAGGCTACTAGAAACTCTGTGGGGGAGGTGAGCTGCTCGGAGAAGAGTTTGCGAAAGGCCGAGGACCCATTGAGCTCGGCTAAGAGGTGAAAATTCCAGGATTCGACGAGGCGAACACGATAGGCGAGCCCATAGAGGAACTCGTGATTGACAATGAGGTTTGTCAGGACCGTCTCCCTTTCCCGAAAGCGGGCCCCTAGATTAAGGGCGAGCCGATGGTCTCCAAACTCCACATCGGTCACAGTCATCAGGGCCCCTGTGGCATTTCCATCACCAAAAAAACGACTTTCTTTACCATTGGGGGCTGTGCCGATCCCTTTCAGGGCAAATCCCCAGGGGGTCTCCTGATCTCGCCGCCCCAGGAGGGTCATTTTCAGGTGAAACCACAGGTCTCCGAAAGAGGCCTTGCTGTCGGCCCCGCTCAGTTTATCGATGACATTGACGGGGATGTGGGCCCCTATCTCAAACCAGTCATTCAGGCCGTAGGCGATCCCCAATTCCGTTGTGATCATGTAATTGACGACATTGCCCCCCAGGGTGTCGGCCTTGAGGGGAAAACGGGGATAGTTGACGGCAAGACTCAGGTCCCATCCATTTTCTGGGACGGTGGCTGTGGCATCGAGGGTGAGGTAATCATGAGGGGCGATGTTGGGGCGAAAGCGCTGGACATTGAGCGCGGAGGCCTCGGGGATCTGGCCTAGAAATGTGAGGGCCCCTAGACCCATCGTGACGACAAAGAAATAAAGGATGGAAGAAATATATTTTTTCATAAGTCCCCCTCTAAGATGAGGGGATTATGAAGGAAATAAACTGAATTTAAAAGTTTTTTTATTGAAATGGGGGTATTTTATCGGTAAGAGGTCTATGCCCTATGACACAGCCCCATGCCTCCCATGAGATTGCCATCACTGATCGAACCTTTGGTGATCTCGGACTTTCTCAAGATATTTTAAAGAGTGTGAAGAGAGCGGGTTTTGAGCACCCGACACCTATTCAGGCCCAGGTGATCCCCGTGGCCCTTCAGGGAAGGGACATCATCGCCTGTGCCCAGACGGGGACGGGAAAAACGGCGGCCTTTGTCCTCCCGATCGCCGAAAGACTTCGTCATAGTCGCGGGATTCGCGGCCTCATCCTGTGTCCCACGCGTGAGATCGCCTCTCAAACGACGGACTTTCTGAATCTCTTTGGTGTGGGGCATGATTTAAAAACGGTCATGATCATCGGAGGGGTCTCGTTTGGGCCACAGATTCGGGGGCTCAAGGAGCATCCGGATATTATTGTGGCGACACCGGGGCGTCTTGTGGATCACATGGAGCGTGGCAATGTCTCTCTACGGTTTATTCACCACCTCGTCCTGGATGAGGCCGATCATATGTTGGATCTGGGTTTTTTACCCCAGATTCAACACATCTTAAAATCCGTTCCCAAAAAACGCCAGACCATGATGTTTTCAGCCACGATGCCCTTTGAGATCGAGCGCCTGGCCCAACAATTTTTGCAGGATCCCCTGAAAATCGAGGCAGCGCGCGAAGGGACTGTGGCCCAGGGGATCTCGCAAAGATTATATCTGGTCAATCCCGAAGATAAAAAGAGGTGTTTGATCGCCCTCCTGAAAGAGATAGAAGGAAAGACCCTGATTTTTACCCGGACAAAGGTCGATGCCTCTTGGTTGATGAAGGTCTTGATCAAAGAAGGCATTTCGGCCGAGGAATTGCACTCCAACCTTTCCCAGAGTGAGCGTAAGAGCTC
>MGSF01000019.1 GCA_001798715.1 Deltaproteobacteria bacterium RIFCSPLOWO2_02_FULL_50_16
AGCAATTTTGGACCCGCGACGTCACCGCCCGTCAGGATACGCCCCAGATTTTCGGCCACCGTCACATCATGGGGGGTCACCATTCCCTGGGCCTTAAAACCCTCAATGGCGCTCTTGATCGCCATCAATCCCCCACGTCCCGTCACCGAAATATCTTCACGAGGGACCCCCGGATCATAATTCCTAGCCATCTCAAGGACGTCCTGCTTGGCATCATAAAGGACGCGGTCTCGGAGCAAGGTAATCTTGTCCGTCCGCCTCAAGATGCCAAAGTCCTGGGCCTCCTTGGCGGATGTCGCTACCTTGGCAAAACCGATCATTTGAAAGGCCCCCTGTGTCTTGGGGAAGGGACCTCCATCGGGAATCTTGCTCCACCAGGTATTTTTGAGGGGAAACTTTGCATTGACGGCCGTCGACAGCTCTCCTTGACGAACCAACATCTCTTTACAACCGCCCCCTCCAGGAATGAGGCCCACACCCACTTCGACGAGACCAATGTAGGTCTCGGCATGGGCCCGAATACGATCGGCCCCCAGGCTGATTTCACAACCCCCACCCAGGGTCATATTAAAAGGGGCCGCCACAACAGGTCTCTTACAATAACGAAGACGCATATTGAGATTTTGAAAGTCACGCACCACCCTTTCCAACATGCCCCAATCCTTCTGCTGCGCCCCCAACCAAATCAGCATCAAATTGGCCCCCACGGAAAAATTGGCCCCCTCATTATGGATCACAAGGCCTTTGTAATTTTTTTCTATCAAATCAACAGCCTCATTACCCAAGGCGATAATGTCATCATCGATGGCGTTCATCTTGGACCGAAACTCCAGACACAAGACATCATCCCCAATATCATAAAGAGCCGCAGATCCATTTTTTTTCACGACCTTATTTTGCTCTTTGAGTATCTTGAGGGAAATGTTGGTCTTTTTCTCAGGAAAAGAAACGTAGGCCGCCTTTCGGACATCAAAAAAATAAAATTGACCCTTTTCCTTCTTGTAAAAACAACCATCGCCCTTATCTAAAACTTGCTGAACAATGACAGGGATTTTTCTCCCCTCTGATTTCAGGCGCTCCACCGTCTCCTTGACCCCTAAGGCATCCCAGGTCTCAAAGGGACCGATGTCCCAGTTAAATCCCCATTTCATCGCATTATCAACATTCAAGACATCATCAGAAATCTCCGGAATCCGATTCGCCGCATAAACAATGGTGTCCGACAGGGCCTTCCACGCCAGAACTCCCGCACGATCCTTAGCATTGACCATGTGTTGAATGCGGGCCCCTACGTCCTTGATGTCCTTGGCCTCCTTCAAGGAGGGGAATCTCGCCTCTTGTTTGGCCCGATATTCCATCGTCTTGAGATCCAGGACCGTGATTTCCCTCTTTCCGTCCGGGGTCTTGGTCGATTTATAAAAACCCCCCTTGGTCTTGTTTCCCAGCATCTTTTTCTCCACCATGTTGACTAAAAGACTCGGGAGCTTGAACATGTCGCGCTGTTCATCCTGGGGACAGGCCTCATAGGTATTTTGGGAGACATGGGCCAGGACATCGAGTCCCACAAGATCCCCCGTTCGAAAGAGGGCCGTCTTGGGACGCCCCGTGGCAGGTCCCATGATCTTGTCCGCTTCCTCGACGGTAAAACCGCCCTCGAGGATGTGTTTGATCGAGGCCATGAAACCCAGGACCCCGATTCTATTCGCCACAAAGTTGGGGGTGTCCTTGCCGTAGACAATCCCCTTCCCCAAAACATTTTCACAAAAGTCAGCCATCTCCCTCACCACCTGGGGATTCGTCCTGGGTCCGGAGACAATCTCCAAGAGCTTCATGTAACGCACGGGATTAAAGAAGTGAGTGACAATAAAGTTTTTGATGAAATCCTCAGAGCGTCCCTCGGACATGACCGCCAAGGGAATTCCAGAGGTGTTTGAGCTCACCACACTTCCAGGCTTGCGATACTTCTCAACAAGGTCAAAGACCCTCTTCTTGATATCCAAACGCTCCAGAACAACCTCCACAATCCAGTCACAATCCTTAATCTTTTCAAAATCGTCCTGGGTGTTTCCCACTGTAATCTTTTTCAAATCTCTTTTAGAAAAGATAAGCGAAGGTTTGAATTTGGTGAGATTATCCAGGGCCATGAGGCCCAGTTTATTGCGAAAGCGGGGATCGCTTTCGGTCAATCCTGATTTTTTATCTTCTTCTGTCAGTTCGGTAGGAACAATATCCAAGAGGAGGCAGGGAATCCCGGCCCCCACCACATGGGCCGCAATCCCGGAACCCATGATCCCCGCTCCAATGACCGCCACTTGTTTGATCTCTCGAGCCATATGATCTCCTATTTTGGGAGCGGGTCCTGTCAGCGGAAGGTCTCCCGCTCGTGCTCGCTAACGCTCCGCGCGATCGGGATACCCTCCTTCCGCTGGCCACCCGCTCCCGCAGATAGATTTCTTGATTCAAAAATCATTAACTCAGTCTTTCCACAATCGTCGCACACCCCTGGCCCCCACCAATACACATGGATTCCAGACCTATTGTCTTATTGGCCTGTCTCAAATCACCAATGAGGGTCGTCATAATGCGCGATCCTGTACATCCCAAGGGATGTCCTAAGGCAATAGCCCCCCCCTTTGGATTAATCCGCGGATCTTTGGCATCGAGTTTCAATTCCCTTAAAACCCCCAAAGACTGAGAGGCAAAGGCCTCATTAAACTCGATCACATCGACATCGCTTAAGGTGAGACCCGCCCTTTTCAAGGCCTTTGGAACAGCCACGGCAGGACCCATTCCCATGTAGGCCGGATCGACTCCTCCAACGGCCATTGCCCGGATCCTGGCCAAGGGTCTCACACCCAATTCTTTTGCTTTATCAAGTGACATCAGGATGAGAGCCGCCGCCCCATCCGTCAAAGGAGACGAATTGCCTGCCGTCACAGTCCCACCTTCCTTGAAAGCGGGTTTCAATGTCGAGAGTTTTTCAACGGTCGTTCCCGGGCGCGGATTTTCATCCCGATCAAAATTGATCTTTTTTCCATCAACAACGGCCTCAACAGAAAGAATCTCATCCTTAAAAAGACCCTTTTCAATGGCATTGACCGCCTTTTGGTGTGAATGGACCGAGTACTCATCTTGTTCTTGGCGACTGATATGATACTTGGCCGCCACATTTTCCGCCGTGATCCCCATGGAGATGTAGGCCTGGGGGGCGCCGTCCCGCATCAATTTTTCGTTGAGACTGGGATTAAAACCGCCCATCGGGACATGGGACATGGACTCCACACCTCCCGCCACATAGACATCACCATTGCCCGCCATAATATTGAGGACCGCCAGATTGATGGCCTCGAGACCCGAGGCGCAAAAGCGATTCACGGTGGCAGCCGCCGTGGAGAGGGGGAGACCTGCCAATAAACTAATATTACGAGCCACGTTCATCCCCTGTTCCCCCTCAGGCATGGCACAGCCGATGAGGACATCCTCTATAAGATTGACATCAAGATTGGAGACGCGCCTTATGGCCTCCCTGACCACCAAGGCGCCTAAATCATCGATACGCACATTCACCAGACTCCCCTTAAGGGCCCTTCCCATGGCCGTTCTGACGGCACTGACAATCACGGCTTCTTTCATAAAAACCTCCTAAAATAATTAACTCTATTGATTGTCCTGTAGAAAGAATGAGCCAGATGCGAGGCGCCTGAGGAGGCCCGACTGAGACGTACCCGAGAGGTACGTCGCAAAGAGCGGCCAACGAGGGCAACGAAGCATATGGCCATTATTTCTGCAGGACCCCTTATGAATGAGGGCTCATTCGGGGCTTATAGGCAACACGATGCAATTTGTCAACAAACTTGTCTTTCCATTTTATGCATGGTAGGGGTTAAGTCCCTGACATTGCTTCAATGAAAAAAATCATCACTCAAGTTCTCGGGGCGGGGCTCGGTTTCTTGTTTATTTATGCCCCTGCCTTACAAGGAAAAGGACAAGATCCCGACAAGACATCCTCCGTCACCCAATATCATCTAGATCCCCAACAATCGACGGTTCACTTTGTTTCTGTTAAAGACAAAAACGTCAAAGTGCCTGGTCTGTTCAAAATAATATCCGGCAAGATTCGTATGATACCGCTCGATAACAATATGGTTGAGGTCAATCACGCCTCTATCTCTATTGACATCGATTCTGTAGAGACTCGTCTCGAAGAACGAGATCAAAATATCCGACGATACTTCTTTGAAACCGATAAAAATCATTCCTATAAAAAGGCAAATTTTGTATTAAACGAACCTCTCAGAATCAATTTGAAAAAAACAAAACACAAGGCCTTGCTAAAAGGAACCTTAAATCTCCATGGACGCAAAGGTCCACTGTCCATCCCTATTTCTATTGTCCAGGGCAAAGAGGGGTGGCGTATCAAAAATCAACAACCCGTAAAAATAGAATTTGAAAAATGGAGCTTTTTTAAATCCGTCAACAAACTCATGAAGATGTGCGGTCACAAGGAATTGGAATCAAGTGCTGATATAAATTTTGATTTGCTTTTTATACCCTGACACAAGGAGACGCCTTGTCTTCCCCTTGTTCCTTAAAGCTAGGTATTGAGAGACTTCTTTCCAAGGACATCTCTCTCTTAGCCCATCAACGGATAGGCCTTCTCGCCCACCAAGCCAGTGTAACCTCTCAAGGGGACCACGCCCTGGAGGTCCTGATCCATTCCCAAGACAAATACAAAATAACAACCCTTTTTGGCCCCGAACATGGTTTTAAGACCCAAGCCCAAGACATGGAACCCGTCTCATCCTCTCAAACCAACAACGATCTCCCCCTCTACAGCCTGTATGGAGGCACCTTAGCCTCTCTGAAACCCACCCTTAAAATGCTTCGAGACATCGACGTTCTTGTGATCGACCTGCAAGATATTGGGACCCGTTATTATACCTATCTCTGGACCACCCTTCTCTGTATGGAGGCCTGTGCCGCCTCTCACAAAAAGGTGATCGTCTGTGACCGCCCCAATCCCATCAATGGAGTCACCCAAGAAGGTCCCGGCATCGATCATGGTTTTGAATCCTTTGTCGGCCTCCACTCCATCCCCGTCCGACATGGAAAAACGATAGGTGAATTGGCCGAACAATTAAACAAGGAAAAAAAGATCGGCTGTCACTTGACTGTTATTCCCCTGGAAGGGTGGAACCGAAAACACTTCTTAGATGAAACAGGACTCCCTTGGATCCATCCCTCCCCCAATATGCGGAGTGTGGACGCCGCCCTTTTGTATCCCGGCATGTGTCTTTTGGAGGCCACAAATGTCTCTGAAGGAAGGGGAACCGACACCCCTTTTGAGGTCTTTGGAGCCCCTTACATCAAGGCGGATCTCATAGCGAAGAAATTCGAGACCCTTAAACCCGCCGGCATTTCTTTTGAACCCTGCGCCTTTACACCGACACGACAAAAATGGTGTGGAGAAAAATGCCAGGGACTCAAGTGGACGATTCAAGACCGTGCCTCCTTGAAACCCTATCAATTAGGGCTCACCCTTATTGAGACTCTCTATCAACTATATAATGGAAAGGGCTTTGAATGGCGAAAAGAACCCTATGAATTTGTCTCTCATATCCCTGCCATCGACCTTTTGACGGGAAGCGACCGTTTTAGAAAAGACCTGGAGAAAAAATAATAATGGCCCAGACATTTCCACCTCCATCCGCCATAAGCCAAAACGCATGGATCCAATCCCATGAGGCTTATTTAAAACTTTATCAAGAATCGATCAAAGATCCTGAAGGGTTCTGGGCAAGACTGGCCGAGGATTTTCACTGGTTTCAAAAATGGAAAAAGGTCCTCTCTTTCAACTACAATATCAATAAAGGCCCGATTGAGATTCGATGGTTTGAGGGGGCGAAAACCAATATCGTGTATAACTGCCTTGATCGCCACCTGAATACAAGAGGGAATCAAATCGCTATTATCTGGGAGGGAAATGAGCCGGGGGAATCCACCAAAATCACCTATCGCGAACTCCATCAACAAGTTTGCCACTTCGCCAATGTCTTAAAAGACAACGGCGTCAAAAAAGGAGATCGCGTCGCGATTTACCTCCCCATGATTCCAGAACTCGCGATTGCCATGCTGGCCTGTGCCCGCATCGGGGCCATTCACAATATTGTCTTTGGGGGATTTTCGGCGGATTCGCTTGCTGATCGTATCGTTGACTCGACTTGTCACATCGTCATTACATCCGATGGGCTCTTTCGAGGCGAAAAGGTCGCCCCCTTAAAAGAGATCGTCGACAAGGCCATTGCCAAGGCCGATGACAAAATGAAGGAACCGGTCAATACCTGCATCGTCGTCAAGAGAGTAGGTTCCGAAAAAATAAAGTGTCCCATGAAAGAGGGTCGTGACTCATGGTGGCCCGACGCCCCTCTGGGGCTCCAAGGGTCCCTGAGCTCCGCGAAGGGATATGAGGCCATGAAAAACAAGGATGAAATCTGTCCCTGTGAGCCCATGGATGCCGAAGATCCCCTCTTTATCCTCTACACATCGGGATCAACAGGAAAACCCAAAGGGGTTCTTCACACCACAGCAGGTTATATGGTCTTCACGGCCATCACTCACAAATATATCTTTGATTATCATGAGAAGGATATTTACTGGTGCACGGCCGATATCGGTTGGGTGACGGGACATTCCTATACCATCTATGGACCTCTCGCCAATGGAGCCACGACAGTCATGTTTGAAGGACTCCCGACCTATCCAGAGCCCGACCGTTTTTGGAAGATTATTGATCAATACAAGGTCAATCAGTTTTACACCGCCCCCACGGCCATCCGAGCCCTGGCCTCAAAAGGTGAAGAATGGCCCGCCCATTGTGATCTTTCTTCATTAAGGGTTTTGGGGACCGTCGGAGAGCCCATCAATCCGGAGGCCTGGCTCTGGTATCATAAAAACATCGGCCACAATCGTTGCCCCATTGTCGACACCTGGTGGCAAACTGAGACCGGCGGTATCCTCATGACCCCCCTGCCTGGTTCCACCACTACAAAACCCGGATCAGCCACTTTTCCATTTTTTGGTGTCAAACCTGAGATCATTGATCCCACGACGGGTCGTGTTTTAGAGGGCAACGGCGTCAGCGGTGTCTTGGCCTTAGCCGCCCCATGGCCCGGTCAAATGCGCACTGTTTTTGGCGATCACTCCCGGTTTGAAGAAACTTACTTCAAAATATATCCTGGATATTATTTTACCGGAGATGGGGCGACTCGTGACGAAGAGGGATACTACTGGATTACGGGGCGTGTAGATGATGTGATCAATGTTTCGGGACACCGCCTGGGAACAGCCGAGGTCGAAAGTGCCTTGGTCTCCCACCCACAGGTGGCCGAGGCCGCTGTTGTCGGTTTTCCCCATCCCATTAAAGGGCAAGGAATTTATGCCTACGTGACACTCAATGCCAATGAAAAATATGAAGAGAATCTGAAAAAAGAACTCGTTCTTCACGTGCGCCAAGAGATCGGCCCCATTGCCTCTCCTGATGTCATCCACTGGGCTCCTGCCCTTCCCAAGACACGCTCCGGTAAAATTATGAGACGCCTTCTAAGAAAAATCGCGGCCAATGAAACAGATCAACTTGGGGATATTACCACATTGGCGGATCCCTCTGTTGTCCAAAAACTCATCGAAAATAAACCTTAGGCTTCACTTTGAGAGGGGGGGGATTTTTTCTGAATCATAATACGAATATCATCCCCCGGCATCAATCGACTTGCCTTTTGAATGTTATTCCATTTCTTTAAATCACCCGTCGAGACATTGTATTTATTGGCAATATCCCAAAGGGTATCCCCTGACTGGACCTTGTGAATGATTAATTCTGTCTCCGGTTTCGAAAGAGGTTCGTTGATTTTCGCATTCACAGTAGACGCAGGCCTTGGAGATTCCAAGGTCACGAGGGGGGGATACATTTCCAGGACAGATCCGGTCTTTAAGTAGCGCCCTATTTTTCCTTCATTCCACTTTTTTAAATCTTTTATACTCACATTATACTGGCGAGAGATGGTCCACAAAGAATCCCCTGAATTGACCGAATGATAAACAAC
>MGSF01000020.1:0-2111 GCA_001798715.1 Deltaproteobacteria bacterium RIFCSPLOWO2_02_FULL_50_16
CTTGCGGATGTCGTCGAACGTGTCCTCGACAAGGGGCTCGTGATCAATGCCGATATCGTGATTTTGCTCTGCAAGACCGAACTCCTTTCGATCAAAATCCGGGCGGCACTGGCCTCCTTTGAAACGGCGGCTAAATGGGGATTGGCATTTCCTTCGGATATGAGGCTTGCGGCACCGGAGGCGCGGAAGGGGATTTTATGAAAAAGACGGAAGAAAAAGAGAGGCAAAATGTCTCCGGATCAGTCCTGGATAAGGTGGATAAAATCATCCCGGGATTCCACGGATTTTTTAAGAAGGTGGAGGGATCGAAGACCTTTGGCCCAAGGATTGCTGAGGTCCGAAAGGAGATTGAGCGCCGATTTGGGAAGAAGAGTGAGTAAGTTTATATGAAACTCGAGATTAACGATCAAGAATTGAAGCATGGTTTGCTGGGACTCGTCCTCGCCATTGTTGAGGTCGTGCGAGATACGCTGAAAATCCAGTCTGTGAAGAGAATGGAGGGGGGAAATCTGACCGAAGAGCAGATTGAACGGTTGGGAAATGCCCTCATGGAGCTGGACAAGGCGATTGATCAGATCAAGGAAGAACAAGGGGTTTCGGAGGCGGTCCGATCGGTTCGGGATGGCCTGGATGACCTGGTGAATCGGATGATTCAGACTGTTTCGAGTCCTGTGGCAATCGCAGAAAAACCAAGGATTTTAGCCAATGAGTAAGGATTTACCAGATCGGACTGAAAATGGACTTTATCTCTATGGTGTTTCACTAGGGGCCTCTAATGGAGATCAATTATCCGAGAAGGATCTCAAACTCAAGGGTCTCTTGGGGGGTGGCATCTTTACCTTAGCCTCAAGGGGGCTCACCGCAGTTGTTCAGGAGTGTGACTCCTCCTTTTCAACGGAAGATCCAAAACGGGTGTCGGAATGGGTACTGATCCATCAGTCGGTGGTGGATGCGGCGTGGGAGAAGTTCGAAACGATAATTCCCTTTGGTTTTGGCACCGTGATTGTTTCAAAAGAAGGCCGGAGCGCTCGGGAGAATTTAATTGACTGGCTTGCCAGGGAAGGTGAATCCCTCAAAAGGAAATTGGAAAAACTTAAGGGGAGGGCCGAATACGGGATCCAGATCTCCTGGAACCCCGAGTTGATGGTGCCTCGCGTGACGAAAAACGACGTTATGATTCAAAGACTCAAGGAAGAGATTTGTTCAAAAGCGCCGGGAACAGCTTATCTGTTGAAACAGAGACTGGAAAACCTTCTTTCGAAGCGACTGGAAATAGCGGCGGATGCCTATTTTAAGGAGTTCTATCAAAAGTTGTCGGGGTGTGTTGAGCAGGTTCGCGTGGAAAAGGTAAGAAAAGAGGAGGCCCCACTCCAGATGCTCATGAATCTTTCCTGCCTCACAGAAAAAAGGAATCTCCTCAATTTAAGTGCCGAGCTTGACAAGCTGAGCAAGATCGAGGGGTTCTTCGTCCGCTTCACGGGACCCTGGCCCCCGTACAGTTTTGTGAGCGTTTAGAGAGGTAACCATGGAACCCACTCGCACGGGTCGCGCAACACTTGTTGACCTCCTCGACCGGATCCTCGATAAGGGACTCATCCTGGATGCCGATCTCATCATTTCGCTTGCCGGAGTCCCCCTGATTGCCGTCTCGCTCTACGCGGCCATCGCCGGGGTCGAGACGATGGCAAGGTATGGAATGATGAAAGAGTTGATACAAGCAAAGTAGCGAAGCCCCCGAAAGTCAACCTCGCGGAAAGTTTTTCTTGCAAAAAACACCGTCATTGTTATAATTCCGATATGAGACGAAACAGTCCCAATTTGGAAATATGACACTTGAGAGGCTTAAAAAACTGGCCTTGGAAGATGATCTGCCATTGCACACCGTCGACAGCCTTGCCCGTTACGCTCCATCATCCACTGCTTCATGCGCATCCTATCACCATTTCGCCGTCCATCAATCCTGCCCATACTTTAAAACAGAGGCTGTCCGAAAGTGAATAAAAAACTCATTCGGGAACTATTGGACAATATCCTATGAAGGCGGGAAAGGCAAAAAAATTTACAGTTTTTCAATGGATCAATCTTTTTAAAAATGGCGGCAAATTTTACCA
>MGSF01000020.1:2180-9795 GCA_001798715.1 Deltaproteobacteria bacterium RIFCSPLOWO2_02_FULL_50_16
TTCTACAAGAAAAAGCAGACGCATTAGAATTGGCGACAATCACTTTTTGTATCATAGGATCAAAAATTCTCTTTTTTGGGGGTACACGCAAGAGTTGGGCTATCTTATGGCCGAACCCGAAAAGGCACTTCTGGACTGGCTGTACTTAAACCCCAAAAAACATGTCCAATTCCTGCTCGATGAAGTTAATTGGGACATGCTCAATGCGGAAAAAGTCAAAAAATATTCGCGAAGTTTTCCGGAATATGTCGGCAAAATTTTGGGGACGCACATTCAATAAGGGAAAGATCACCTTCTCTTATCAATGGGCACGTAACTTCTTTGCACTTCGCCGGTGTAGATCTGCCGGGGGCGTCCGATCTTGAAATCCGGATCGGCATTGAGCTCCCGGTAATGGGCAATCCATCCGGGTAGGCGGCCGATGGCAAACATCACGGTGAACATGTTTGTGGGTATTTCCATCGCTCGGTAAAGGATGCCGGAATAAAAATCGACATTGGGATAAAGTTTTCTCTCGACAAAATAATTATCTTCAAGGGCGGCCTGTTCCAGTTCCTTGGCGATGTTTAAGAGGGGGTCTTGGATACCGAGTTTTTTAAAGACCCGGTCGCAGGCCGCCCTTAAAATGTTTGCCCGAGGATCGAAGTTTTTGTAGACGCGATGACCAAAGCCCATCAGGCGAAAACCGCTATTTTTATCCTTCGCCTGCTCGACGATTTTTTTAACGGGTATTTTTTCACGTTGGATTTTCTCCAGCATCTCGATCACCTGTTGATTGGCCCCTCCATGGAGGTGTCCCCAGAGGGCACAGATGCCGGCCGAAATCGAGGCGAAAAGGTTGGCCTTGGAGGAACCCACCAGCCGAACCGTCGAAGTGGAGCAATTTTGCTCGTGATCGGCGTGGACGATCAAAAGCAGGGTGAGTGTCTTCACCAGTTCTTCGTCGATTTTGTAAGTCTCGGAAGGGACGGCAAACATCATGTAGAGGAAATTGGCGCAATAAGAGAGGTCATTGCGCGGATAGACGATGGGCTGGCCGATGGATTTTTTGTACGAAGCGGCCGCAATCGTTCGCACCTTGGAGATCAGGCGGACATAGTTGTCGTGCATCTCTTCTTCTGTAATGCCAGGATTGGTTACATTGGGATAATAGGCCGATAAGGACCCCACCATGGCGGACAGGATGGCCATGGGATGGGCGGTAGAGGGATAACCATTGTAAAAGTTTTTCATGTCTTCGTGAATCATGGAGTGGCGGGTCAGCCCCTCCTTCAGGGTCCCGAGTTCCTTTTTATTGGGGAGGTGTCCGTAGATGAGGAGATAGGCGACCTCTGTAAAGGTGGAATGTTCGGCAAGCTCCTCAATGGGGATGCCCCGATAACGGAGGATCCCCTTTTCCCCGTCAATAAATGTGATCGCCGATTGGCAGGCCCCCGTATTGACATAGGCGGGATCGAACGTGATATAGCCGCTGTTTTTCCTTAAGGCCCGGATATCGATGGCCTTTTCTTTCTCGGTCCCCACTAGGGTCGGGAGTTCATAATCCTTTCCCTCGAGGGTCAACTTGGCAGTATTTGACATATAAAACCTCCCTGACGTTTCTATAACCTGCTGTTATCTTTTGATTTTTTAATATAAAGATCGGATCCTGCAATTCTCCTCCCTTTCATCCTATTTCAGGCCTCTTTCTGTCAAGCCCCAAGAACATGTTTTTTGTCAGATGATTTCTATTGAAGGGAAAAGGGGATTCGCTGAAGAAGGCCTTGCGGGTGTCGAACGATGGCTTTGTAAGATAGGAGTTGAATAATTTACTTTGAAAAAAGGGGGAAATGGATAATAATGAACGACCTGGGAGGGAAAAAAAGATGGCCAAAGCCAAAAAGAAGATCTTGCTGGTGGATGATGAATATTTTCTCCTTGAGATTTTAAAGGATCGCCTCGAATTTCATGGTTATGAAACGGTGACGGCCTCCAATGGCAAGGAGGGCGTCGAAAAGGCCGTCGCCGAAAAACCCGATTTGATTTTTATGGATATTATGATGCCGGAGATGGATGGTTTGGAGGCCACGCGGCTCATTCGGGCCAACGCCGATACCAAGAATATCCCCATCATATGTCTGACGGCCTTGGGGCGTCCCTCCGATTTGGAAAACGCCAAAAGCAATGGGGCCAATGACTATATGATCAAGCCCTTTCAGGCTCAAGAACTTCTGGACAAGATTCAGGCATATTTAGGGAAGACGGGCCAGTAAAGAGAGTCCTTTGTTTCCACATAATAAATTGCAATATTTACTATTACTCATTGTTGTTACTTTGGGTCTTTTCGTGGGGTTGCCTCTTCTTCATGCCAAGAAAACGAAATTTTCTCCCTTGGATCATGTCCACCAATGGATCTGCTATTATGGAAGCGAGATTTCTGCGGCATTCCTGAAAAAGACACAGCTCATTATTGCCGATCCGGATATCATTTTTCCGGAGATATTTCCGTCGGAGGCGCTTCCTCTTTTTGTGGGCTATGTGAGTGTCGGGGAGGCTGAAAAATACCGCTGGTATTGGCCTTTGATAAAGGACAAGCCCTGGGTGTTGGAGGAAAACCCAAACTGGTCCGGCAATCACTGGGTGGACGTGCGATCGGAGGAATGGCAGGAATTGATCCTGGATCACATGATTCCACGCCTTCTGAATAGGGGGTATCAGGGGGTTTTTCTCGACACACTGGATACGGGGGAATATCTCGAAGGAAAGGATCCTGAAAAATGGAAGGGAAGCCAAAAGGCACTGGTCAAACTTGTCAAGAACATACGAAGACGATATCCGCAAATGATTATTATTCCCAATAATGGATTGTCTTTGCTCCCCTCTATAGAGCGGCATGTCGATGGTGTGGTGATTGAGGATTTGTATACCCGGTATAATTTTGAGACAAAAACTTGTGACAGGACGCCCCCCTCGGTGACCGAAGACAAGGAAACGATTCTCGATTATTTCATGCGCCGGATGAACAAACCTGTTTTTGTCATTCACTATGCCCAGGAAAGGGATCAGGCGCTCGCGGATGACGCGATCCGGCGGAGCCGCGAAAAGGGCTATCGCTCTTATACGACGACGGTCGATCTAAAAAGTATTGGAAAATTGGCCCCATGAAAACCCTAAAACCTTCTATCTTGGAAACCTCTCAAAAAGGCCCAGATGCAAGGCGCCCGCGAGAGCACGACCGAGGCGTACCTAGTGGGTACGTTGAGGGAGGGATCGAGCGGGCAACGCAGCAGATGGGACTTTTGCAGAGGTTTCATGTCTTTATTTGTGTCTTGTGTCTTTTGATTCTCCTTCCTTTTATGGCCCAGGCAGATCCCGTTGTGCGAAAAATCCTGACCTTTTATGACCGGGACGAAGGAGAAAAGATCGATTTTATGAACGCGCATCTCTATGCGGAGATGCCCCTCAATCAACTTGGGTTGATCCTCGATCACAGGGCCGTGCAGGATCCCCTGCCCACGGATGAGGAGATGAGGGATTATCGGGGGATTTTTATCTGGTTCAAGGACGGCCGGTTGAAAAATCCGGGTAGTTATTGTCGCTGGCTTTCCAGGCAGATTCGTCAGGGGAAAAAGACCGTTGTCTTCGGCAATGTGGGGACGGAAGAAATGAGAGACGTGTCTCTGCCGGAATGTCTGGATGTCTATCAGGCCCTGGATATCAAAAAAGTGGGTGGTGTTCTTGAGGATCCTTACCTGATTGAATTTACGAACAAGACGCCGTTCATGGTTGAATTTGAAAGAAAATTGAGGCCGGAAGAGATCAGCACCCTTCTCAATATAAGAGGTACGGATCCCCGCAAAAAAGTCTATTTGCAGGCGCGTTTTCGGGATCGACCGGATGTCATGGCTGATATGGTCTTCACTCATTCCAAGGGGGGGTATGTAGCGCCCAATTATGCCGTCTATTTTTTTCCGTATGAAAGGCGATTTCAGTGGCGCCTCAATCCGTTTGCTTTTTTTGAAGAGGCCTTTCAGGTCAAAGGAATTCCCAGGCCGGATCTGACGACGCTCAATGGCCGGCGTATTTTCTATGCCCACGTGGATGGTGACGGGCTTTTTAATCCTTCTTATGGGATGGACAAGCGATATGCGGGCCAGATCATTTTGGAAGAGGTTTTGAAAAAACATCCCCACATTCCCATTACCATCGGTTTTATTTCAGGGAATTTTGATCCAAAAATGCGACCCAAAAAAATGCATTTTGATATTGCCAGGAAAATCGCGAATCTCCCCAACGTGCAGCTGGCGTCCCATGGTTATGCGCATCCACTCATCTGGGAGACAAAAAAATTGGCCCTGGATATACCGGGCTACGTACAGGATGAAGAAAGAGAGATCCATGATTCAATGGAATTTATCAAAAAGGAGATCGCTCCCCCGGACAAGGATCTGAATCTGTTTTTGTGGACGGGTAATTGTGTTCCCACGCTCAAGGCCATGGAGGTAGTCAAAAAATATCATTATCTTGAAATGAATGGGGGGGATTCCCGATTTGACGGCCGCTATGACAGTTATACGGGGGTTTTTCCTGTCGGCATCAAGCGGGGCCCCTGGTATCAAATCTATTCAACGGGGTCCAATGAGGATGTCTATACCAATCTTTGGACGGGTCCTTTTTATGGTTTTATCAATGTTATTGATACTTTTATCAATACCGAGACCCCGCTCCGCATTAAGCCCGTCAATCTTTATTATCATTTTTATATTGCGGAGCGTGAGGCGGGGCTCAATTCCCTAAAAAAGATTTATGATTGGGTAGAAGAGCAGAGATTGATTCCGATGACGGCCTCCGAATATGTGGCCATGGCGGGTGATTTTTATCATGTCAGGATGACACCCATAGAAGACGGGGGATGGCTTGTGGATCAGGGACCCCATACAAAGACGATACGCTTTGATCGGGAGGCAAGAAAGGTTGATCTGAATCGCTCCCAAGGTGTTTTGGGTTTTTATCATCATCAGGGCAATCTCTATGTCGCCTTGGAGGAGCAGCCCTCCCACAAGATCTATTTGACGAATACTTCACCCGAGAGGCCTTATTTGATCGAGGCCAACGGGCACATTCGCCGATGGAGGGTCAATCCCGATGGGGTGGATTTTCTCGTGAGGGGATGGCAGGGGGTGGAGCTGGTGATTGGCGGTCTTGAGGCCTCGTCTCGCTATCACATTGAGATCCAGGGGGAGAAATTTTCTTTGAAGACGGACGGCTCCGGAATTCTTCATGTCAAAACGGAGCAGATACCGCCTCCCGAAAAAGAAATTTTTGTCGGTATTAAAAAAGGATAGAATTGAGATGGGGATTTCTTGGTTAAAAGTTGTTTTTTTTGCTGTGGTTATCGTCTTTGTGGGGGTTTTTGTCTATCCGAGGGATTTTACCTTGGGCGAGATGTATTTGGGAGAGGGCCATTATGAAAAGGCCTTCGAGTATTTTTCCAGAGTTTATGAAAAGAATCCGACTTCTTGGACTGCGGCCAAAAATATAGCCGTTATTTATCAGCATACAGGCAGGCCCAAAAAATCAATTGAACTTCTTGAGAAGATGCGATCCTTGAGGCCCGGCGATTGGCGGGTCTTGAGATCACTGGCCAGCGCCTATGAGGATTTAAAGGATTATGACAATATGTTTGTGGCCTATGAAGGGATTTACAATATTTTGACTCAATACCGCAAGCATATGGATGATACCCATCTTGAAATTTTAAATCAGTTGTTTACCTATGCGGCCTGGGAGCAGAGATATGATCTGGCCCGGCATTATTTGAGACAGCTTTTAGACAGCGATCCAAAAAATCATGAGTATCGGGATCTCATGTTGCGTTATTATTTGTCCGATCGGGATCTGGAGAGCGCCAAGAAAATGCTTGTCGAATTGATTCGATGGGATCCTCGGGATATGGAGCTCCGTGACCAGCTGATCACTGTCGCAAAATGGCAAAATGACAATCCCCTGGCCTTGAAACAATTGCAGGCCAAGATTGATTTGGAACCCAAAAACCCCGAATTCCGGATGCAGAGGGTTTATTATTATGCGGAAAAAAAGCAGTACAAGGAGGCCGAGGTCGATCTTCACTATTTAATCAAAAAGCATCCGAAGGAGGTCCACTATCTGCAGGAGTTGGCCTATCTTTACCATGCCCAGGACATGAAAAATGAGGAGATAGGGTGTTATGAAAAAATAGTGGCCCTTCAGCCTGGAAATATTGAGTCCGTCGAAAATTTGGGAAGTCTCTATCTAAGTGAAAAAAGGACGAGTGAGGCCCTGGGGCTTTATGAGAAGGCTCACGAAAAAAACAAAAAAGAAATCAGATACTTAAATCAGTTGTCTTATATTTATTATGATCAGAGGATGAGGGAGAAGCTCCTTGAAACTTATAAAAAAATAATAGCCCTTCAGCCTGAAAGTGCAGAAGGAATCATGAATCTGGGTTACCTTTATCTTGAGGAGGGAAAAAGGGGAGATTTTTTTTCGGTATACGAGGACTATCTCAAACTTAAACCCCAGGACAAAAAAATGCGCTTTATTTTGGCGGAGCAGTATTATGGTGACAAGAAAGACGAGAAGGCCTTGGCTCATTTTCTTGTGATTTTAAATGACGAGCCCAAGGAGGGTTTTGCCCTATTGCATGTGGCCAAGATTTATCAGGATCAAAAAAATATGGAAGAGGCAAAGATCTATTTTGAGAGGTATGAAAATTCTGCGCCTCAAGATGCGGGGCTTTTTAGGGAGTTGGGACAGTTTTTTTCTGCCTCGGGGGATTATAAAAAAGCGGTTGATTACTATGAAAAATATCTGGTTCAACGTCCGGAGGATCAAGAGGCGTGGTTTATGCTGGGAGAGGCCCGTTGGGCCATTGGTGAGAAAAGGCGGGCGGAGGAAGATTATCAACGCGTTCTTCATCTGCAGGGGCCGATGTGAAATATTGCATATTTTTCTTTATTTTTATTTTGGCGACACATGGTTTTTTTTCTTCGGGGATTGGCGCCGCGGAAGCGAAAAAGACCTCTGTGAAGGTGGACGCGGAGCAGGAATTGAGATTATGGCGCATCCTTTTAAAATCAGAGGGGAGATTAAAGGGGGTGGGGGAGGTCCGGGAAAAATACGGAGAGGCCTTCCGAAAGTATCCCAAGGATGAGGGTTTGAGGGCCGATTATTTGGATCTCTTGATTGATAGCGGGGAGTTCGAAGAGGCGAAAAAGATCCTTATTGATTATGTAGAAGCGGTTTCCCATCGGCAGAGCGCTGGGACCCTGGGGCGCCAGGGGCGCGATGGGCCCCATCAGGAGGCCCTGGTCGATTCTTATGAATTGGCCATTTATTTGGGCCAAAAAAGATATAAGGAAGCCCTCCCTCTCTTGGAACGGGAAATTGAGAGACATCCCTCCCATTCGGGATTGAAGAGGGATTTGGCCTATATTCTATGGCAAAGGGGGGAGTGGCCCCGATCCAAAGAGATTTATCAGGAGATTTTGAAACAGGATCCTTTGGATATTGAAACCCGGGAGATCCTGTGTGATTTGTGCCGGGAATTTGATCATCGTGTGGGACCGCGATTTGAGATCTATCATCTTGGGAGTAA
>MGSF01000021.1 GCA_001798715.1 Deltaproteobacteria bacterium RIFCSPLOWO2_02_FULL_50_16
GGCCGGTGTCTTCTCCATATTAACGGCTTTCGGGATACCGCCGGCAGCGGCTGGCCCATGGGATTTACCCTCTTTGCAGAGGGAAGGGGTTATCGGTTAGGAGGGGAATTTTATAGAACCTTCAATGAATTTAGCGACCTCACGATACCTCATAGAACCTTGGTGACAGGGGCCTTTGGGGTCCGCCTCAATATCGCCCCCTAGGAGATATATTATGGGCATTCCTCCTCCACGGGGGATTACATCGGAAGAGATGGCTGATATGGAGCGGCGCTTGGGCGATCTTGATCCCCAGGAAAACCCCGAGGCCTTTCAGGCCTTGGTTTTAGCCAAGCGGGGCGCGGTTCTGAATATGGGCGATAATTATCTGAGGGCGCATCAGTATGAAAGGGCCCATGATGTTTATAATCGTCTTGCCTGTGGTCTGGAGGCGATTGGCGTCTCTTCCTCGGGTAATTATGCCTTAATGACTGCGGCGATCCGTGCCAATCAGGGTTTTTGGCGAGCAGGGCTTTATCAAACAGATCCGCTCAGTCCCTTTATGAGTCATTATGAAGATCCGTCAGTGCCTTTTGATGAGGATATTCGGACCTTTCGTGGAACCTTTCCCGATCGTTATGAGAAAGGGGGTAGAGGTTATCGGTTCGGTTGGGAAATAAGACTCGACCAGCGAGTCCTTGACAGGGCGGCCATCCCCCGAACGGTGGTTAACTTCAATGGACTCTTCGGGGGACCTCGCGTTTCAGTGGCACCACTCCGAGAGTATCTGATGGAACGTGGGGTGGTCGTAGAGACCTTCAGTACTCGGGTGGCCCCACCAGGATCAGAGGATAGACCGGCGCTCTCCTGGGAAGGGGGTTTGATGAGTCTCCTTGATGTGGATCCTTGGAGGCACAAGACCGGAGACCCCGAGGTTGATTATGTGGTTCGTGTGGGACCTCAGGCGGCTGTGGGTCCTTTGGAATTGGCGGCGGTGGTCAGTCGGCATGTAGAACAGACCCCTTTTAGTGGGCTTATTGTGGATGCCCGGGTGGGAGGGGAGGTCGCACACCGTGCGGCCCTATTGATGTTGGCGGAAAATTTTATTCCCTGGCGTCGCGAGCTCCCTATCCCCACATTGTTGCAGGTCCCCCCCACATTGCAAGAGCATCACTTAATGGCCATAGGTTGGCAAATTTTGACGGCTGGGGTTGATTCTGTTTTGGTTCAGGGAAGCACTCTCAAACACAGCGATGTTTTTGATTTTGTGACCCATCGTTATGATAAGGAGGGTGATCCATTTTATGTGGCCTCGCTTCAAAGACAAATCAAGGAGACCCGTCCGGAGTTGTTGAGAGACCCTGAGAATGACCCTACCCCAGGGGATCGATTGAGGCGATTTCGAGAGATCGGTTCGAGGGCACGGGAGATCATGATCGCTCACCGTCGGACACGGATACGACTCGTCAAAAAATAGTTTTTTTATCCCTTCCCTGCACATTTGCCGCCACAATCCCGAAACCCTTTGACTTCTGGGGGGTTTGTCCTTAAATAATGGGGAAAAAGATCGGGAGAAAGACATGTCCCGCCTTTGGCGGGACAATGAGAGGAAGAGACCTTTATGGGTTTCTCCTTCGGAGAAAGACATGCCCCGCTTTCGCGGGACTATGCAAGGAAGAAACCATCATAGGTTTCTCCTTCGGAGAAAGACATGTCCCGTGCCAAAAAGATGTCTGTTGAGCACACCAAGGAAATCTATGGCCTGATTTTTTTGGGAGGAGGAGTTTTTTTGGCCCTGTGTCTCTTGTCCTATGAGGCCTTTGATCCCTCACTGACCTCACTTTCCCCTAATAAAGATATTCACAATTTGGGAGGGGTTGTCGGTTCCTATGTCTCCGATTTTTTCTACAATCTTTTGGGATACGGGTCTCATTTGCTATCGGTCTCCTTGCTCCTGATTGCCTTTAATTATTTTGCCCTTCGGTCACTGCGTCTCGGGTGGATGCGATTTCTGGCCTATCTGGTCGGCATTGTCCTCTCATCGGTTTTTTGCCACCTGGCGTGGCATGAAGTCTTGATCGGGGGAAAGCTTGCGGATGCCGGAGGGCTCGTGGGATGGGTGGTGGGCGGTTTTTTTACAAAATATTTCGGCGTTTTTGGGACCTATCTTGTCGTGATCTTTGGGGCCCTTTTTTCTTTTACCTGGGCGACTCATATTTCTCTCAACCGTCTCTTTAAAGGGTTTCAAATCCTCCTCTATGCCTTTTATCAGAAGGCCTTAAGTGTTGTTGTTGTCTTGTGGATGCGTAGTTCAAAACGTATTTTTCAAACCACTCAAATATTTTTCACTGCATTTTATGAAAAATTGGGGAAACTGTGGAAAGGCTGGCAGCAACGCCGCATCGAAGGGAAAAAAGAGGTCAAGATCAACCAACCGACAATGCCTCCTGTTTCTCCGATCAAGGCGGTCGAGCCGTCTCCCGCAACCCCTGTAAAACTCCAAAAAGAGGAAAAGGCCGGAAAAATTGTGAAGGACGAGAAGGAACCAAAGATTTTACCTCGTGAAGATGCGGATCTGGAAAGTCGAAGGAAAAAAACGGAACAGCTCGAATTTTTAAAGGCGGATGACAAAGAATTTCAACTCCCCCCTCTCTCTTTGCTGGATGCTGAAGGACAGGCCCATCCAAAAGTCGATGAAGGGGCCCTGAAGGCGAATTCAAAATTGTTGGAGAAAAAGCTTTTGGATTATGGAGTGAACGGACATGTGACCGAGATCCATCCGGGGCCCGTGATCACCATGTACGAGTTTGAGCCGGCCCCCGGGGTGAAGGTCCACAAGGTTGTCAACCTCTCGGATGATTTGTCTCTCTCCATGGGGGGAAGATCGGTCCGTATCGTCCCTCGTCTTGCAGGCAAGGCGGCGATAGGGATTGAGATCCCCAACATGAATCGTGAGATGGTGTATTTGAAGGATGTGCTCAGTCATGAGTCTTTCCGCCGGTCTGAATCCCATCTTTCGCTGGGGATCGGAAAAGACACCAAGGGAATTCCACTGGCAACAAATCTGGCCAAGATGCCCCATTTGCTCATTGCGGGAGCCACGGGAACGGGAAAAAGTGTGGCCCTCAATACGATGATTCTTTCTATGTTGTACAAGTCGACACCCAAGGATGTTCGGTTTATCCTTGTTGATTTAAAGATGCTGGAGCTTTCTATCTACGGAGGCATCCCCCATCTGCTACTTCCGGTGGTGACCCAACCCAAAAAGGCGGCCATGGCATTACGGTGGGCGGTCGAAGAAATGGAGCGCCGCTATGAGGTTCTTGCCGAGAAGAAAACACGGGGCATCATAAGTTATAATAAGATGGTGGAGGCCGGTGAGAGACTTCCCTATATTGTTATTGTGATCGATGAGTTGTCCGATCTCATGATGG
This sequence comes from Deltaproteobacteria bacterium RIFCSPLOWO2_02_FULL_50_16, assembly GCA_001798715.1. Taxonomy (GTDB): domain Bacteria; phylum UBA10199; class UBA10199; order 2-02-FULL-50-16; family 2-02-FULL-50-16; genus 2-02-FULL-50-16. The sequence continues at coordinate 3,414 of MGSF01000021.1, forward strand.
CGACCTCCTACGATGTGGAAAAATATATCACCCGTCTGGCCCAAATGGCCCGGGCGGCCGGTATTCACCTGATTTTGGCCACCCAGCGTCCCTCTGTGGATGTTTTGACAGGTCTTATTAAGGCCAATTTTCCAGCGAGGATCTCTTTTAAAGTCACTTCCAAGCATGATTCGCGCACTATTCTCGATGCTATTGGTGCTGAACATCTTTTAGGGTCAGGGGATATGCTTATGATGAGTGCCGGTGGCGTGAGCCGAACGCAACGTATTCATGGGGCCTATGTCACAGAAACGGAGATCCATCGCATCGTTGAATTTATAAAAAATCAAGGCCAGCCCGTCTATGATGAATCCATTTTGCAAGCCCCTGAAGATGAGGGTGAGGAAGGCTGGGTGGATAATGAGGATGGCTATGATGAACTTTATGACCAGGCCGTCAGTTTGGTGACAGAGACGCGTCAGGCCTCTATTTCGATGGTTCAAAGACGGCTCAGGATCGGATATAATCGTGCGGCCCGGATGATTGAAAAAATGGAGCGAGAAGGGATTGTGGGTCCTGCTGATGGCGGTCGTGGTCGGGAAGTCCTGGCCCCCCCCTCTCCGGGGTCTCCTCCATTATAAAGAAGGCCTTTATATGTCTCGATGGGTTATTGCAGGGATGGTCTTGTTGGTCTGTCTCTTTCCCCAAGAGGGGAGGGGTGCCTTTTCAGAAAAAAAACTCATTGATCAATTGCAGGAAACGTATAGGGGGACACAAAGTTTTCAGGCTGATTTTGTTCAGAAAACAGAGGTAACATTGCTGGAGAAGACGATTGAAAAAAGGGGAACAATGCTTTTTGCAAAACCGGATCAATTTGTCATTCACTATAAAAGTTCCCCGGAGAGGAAATACATCTCCGACGGGCATTCCCTTTGGATCTATGATGTGGCAGAAAAGGAGATGCAGGTGATTCAGGATGTCCGACAGGCCCTGGAAAGGGAGGCCCTGGCCTTTTTGGGGGGGTTGGGTGAGTTGTTAAAGACCTTTCGGGTCCCGTCTGTTAAAGGAGTGGATTCGTCTTATGAGTACGTCCTCATCCCGCGCCTCTCTTCTGCATCGATGGAGAAAATCATCCTCTTGGTCCATCAGGAGACATTTTGGGTCGAAGGCATTACCCTTTATCCCAAGGGGGGGAATGTCAGCCATTACCAGTTGAAGAATCAGAAGATGAATATAAAAACATCTCCCGATCTGTTTCACCCAAAGACGCCTCCGGGCGTCAGGCTCCAGATTTTTTAAATGAAACCTCTGAAAAAGTCCCATCTGCGGCGTTGCCCCATAAAGAGGGGCTACTTCGTTTGCCCTTCTCGCGCGGCCCTCAACGTACTTTCTAGTACGCCTCGGGTCTCGCTCGGCGGGCGCCTTGCATCTGGGCCTTTTTGAGAGGTTTCTAGAGTAGAGGATTTTTTAGAGCTTAATAAATGTTAGAATTTATTTTTCCACGCCGTTGTTTGCTGTGTTACAGGGTCCCTCACGATGCCTGGGAAGATCTTTGTCCCTCGTGCGTCTCCAATATTCATCGATTGAGACTGCCCCATTGCACTTGTTGCGCCAAGCCCTTTGAGGCCCCGGGTGAATACCATTTGTGTGGGGATTGTTTGAAACATCCCAAGGCCTTTCGCAAACTCTTCACGGGGGGCGAGTATGGGGGATCGTTGAAAGACTTGATTCATTTGGGAAAATTTTCAGAGAGAGAAGATGTCCTCCGTCCCCTCGTCCGGTTCTTATTGCAACAAGATCGTGTGGGTTTTGCCCCGGAAGACTATGATTTATTGACGTGCATTCCCACCACACCCCGCCGTTTGCGTCAAAAGGGTTTGCATTTGGCCGCGAGGCTTGTCCAGACCTTGGGTAAAATCTACAGGCTCCCTGTGGATCCTTTTGGTCTCAGAAAAGTAAGAGAAACCCCCCTTCAGTTTGAATTGAATGAAAGGGAGCGCTGGAAGAATCTTAAAGGGGTTTTTCAGACGAGCTCCAATTTTAAAAAGGGGATAAAAAAGGTTTTGCTCGTTGATGATGTTTATACCACGGGGGCCACCCTCCATGAGGGGGCCATGGCCTTAAAAAAGGCGGGGGTTGTGGTTATTGATGGGTTGACTCTGGCACGAGGAGTTTGATAAGGAGAAAACCGATGGATACCATCCTGGACATCTTGCATCACAAATATCTGGGGAATTCACTGCTGGATTATTGTATTGCCTTAGGGGTTTTTATTTTTTCCTTTGCCGTTTTGGGGCCTGTGAAGATCTTCCTCCTGAAAAAAGTAAGCAAAGGTTCAGAGAAAACAAGGACAAAGTGGGACGATTTTTTTGTAACAATCATCGATAAAAATGGAAACTGGTTTATCTGGTTGTTGTCTTTGATGATCGCCAGCCGCTTTGTCACCTTTAGGGATCAGGTTTTTCGTCTGGCCAACTCCTTTTTCGTCATTTTCCTGACCTTCCTGATATTAAGGATCCTCCAATCCCTCCTGACCTTTTGGTTTGAGAAATCTTATCTGATCCGCATTCAACACGACAAGGCCAAGGTCTCCGCCATGAGCAACATGATGATGCTTTTTAAGGCGGGGATTTGGTTGGTGGGTCTTTTCTTTATTTTGGATAATTTGGGTTTTAATATTACGACGGCGGTTGCTGGATTGGGAATTGGCGGTATTGCCGTCGCCTTGGCCGGTCAGGCTATTTTAGGGGATGCCTTTAGTTCTTTTTCCATCTTTTTAGACAAACCCTTTGAGGTGGGTGATCTTGTTGTTATTGGTGAGTATTCGGGGGTGGTGGAGCATATAGGGATCAAGACGACTCGTATTCGGAGTCTTTCTGGCGAACAGCTTGTTTTTTCAAATTCCGATCTGACGGCCAGTCGCATCCGAAATTATAAACGCATGCAAGAAAGGCGGATTATTTTTTCACTGGGCGTGGTTTATCAGACACCCCTGGAAAAATTAAAGAAGGTCAAGGAGCTCATTCAAAAAGTCCTTGAAGCGACCGATCGCATTCGTGTGGATCGAGTTCATTTCAAGAGTTATGGGGATTTTAGTCTTAATTTTGAAATCGTCTTTTATGTCTTGAGTCCCGATTATCTGGAGTACATGGATATTCAGGAAAAGGTCAATTTTGGAATTTTTGAGGCCTTTCAAAAGGAAGGGATCGAATTTGCCTATCCCACCCAAACCCTTTTCATAGAAAAAACACAATAATTTCATTTAGATATAAAATAATAAAATTATTTCCTTACCCCCCCTCGCCAAGGGCCGTGGTATAATTTCGGCGGGGTGCCTGTGTGGGAGTAGGGTGTGTGAAGGAATGGGTGTTAGTAGTCGCGTAGAGAAAGGTGTGGGGTTATGCGACTCAGACACTCAAATATCTTTCGCCAAGGGGGCTATACTTTTATTGAGTTGGCCCTTATCACCTCTCTCGTAGGCATCCTTTCCACCACCGCCCTTCCCCGCTTTATCGATATCAGTTCCCGTTCCCAAGAAATCACGGAAGATGACACGGTTGCAAAGGTGCAGTCGGGAATTCATCTCTATTACATGCAATCTCTTGTTGATGGTCGCCAGCCGCTTTATCCTTCCACTCTCGACGTTGCGACTTCGGGGGAGGCGACGGTACAGAACCCCATTTTTTCAGAAATATTGAGCCATCCTGTGATGCGGGATTGGGCGAAGGAGAGTTCCAATCGTTATCGAGGACCGACGGGACAGATTTTTGTTTACGATCCCAGTTTGGGCAGTATCGTTTCCGAGGGTGATGCAGCCGTCGATTCCAGGGCTCGATATGGAAATCTCATTGGAGATACGGGGTATCTTTCTATTTATGATTCTGGAGCGATTCTTTTAAAAGATACGCCCCTTTCTTATATTCCCAATCTTGATGATGGGACGGTGCAGTTGACCCTCTACAATGGCATTAAGGTAGAGACTTCTGACGATAATACAGCCGTCCTGACCTTCCCCGATGAGACGCAGATAGAGATACCCGACGTCACCCATGGTTATACCCCTTTGAAGTCTGATTATAGTGTTTCAGAGGATGGTCTTCTTTATTCGGGTGAATATGTGGGGGTTTATCAGGGGCATGTCTACCAGTCGGATCACAGTATAGAATATCAGACCAAGGAATATGAGGCGAATCCGGAAACGGGTTCTTATAATTATGACTATTCTTATAC
>MGSF01000022.1:0-167 GCA_001798715.1 Deltaproteobacteria bacterium RIFCSPLOWO2_02_FULL_50_16
AGATCCGTTTGTACGATCTGCTGGACTCTCTGACCTTCACGAGGCTTCTTAAAAATCCAAGATTGATCGAAGAAGAAAACAGAAAAGATCAATGCCTGATCGTGGTGGATGAAATTCAAAAACTTCCCTCCTTGTTAGACGAAGTTCACCGACTGATTGAAAAATAC
>MGSF01000022.1:299-17794 GCA_001798715.1 Deltaproteobacteria bacterium RIFCSPLOWO2_02_FULL_50_16
ACCTCGCACGAAATTGAGGACTTTGACCTGCTTCGCTATCTAAACCACGGGGGTCTGCCCGCTATTTATTTGAGTGAGGAGCCCCAGGAGGATTTGGCCGGTTATGTTTCCCTCTATTTAAAGGAGGAGATTCAAGCGGAATCCCTCACACGCAATCTCCCGGCCTTTAGCACCTTTTTGGATGCCATTGCCTTATCCAACGGTGAAGAGATCAATATGGAAAGCTTCGCCTCTGATTGCGGCGTTTCTCCCATCACGGTCAAAAACTATCTGCAAATCTTGGAGGATACCCTGGTCGGTTTTTCGCTTCCCGGCTTTCGCAAGACAAAAAAAAGAAAGGCCATCTCACGGATCAAACATTACCTCTTTGACGTGGGAGTTGTAAATCATCTCTGTCAAAGGGGACTGATCCAATCCAAATCGGAACTTTTCGGAAAAGCCTTCGAACAATTTTTAATTCAGGAAGTCAGGGCCTGTCTGGATTATCAGAGGACGATCGTGTCCTTGTCTTACTGGCGCTCCACCTCCCAATTTGAAGTGGATCTTATCCTGGGGCAAAAATTGGCTCTCGAAATCAAAGCAACTTCACTGGTACAAGACAAACACTTGAAGGGGCTTCGGGCTCTCAAGGAGGAAGGTCTCATCGAAAAATACGCGATTGTTTCTCTGGATGAAGAAGAACGAACCACGGAAGATGGTATCGCGATCTACCCCTGGAAAGTTTTTTTAAAAAAAATGTGGGACCGGAAGATTGTCTGATGGCCCAATGGCCCAAAAGGGGCTAATGGGCCTATTCTGGGGCTACAGGGCACTAGAGCTCGGAGGTGTCTTCGTACAGAAAATCGACACTTCGATCAGGAGAAGACTCTTGTTGACCTGCCGACATGACATCGGGGAGCTCCTTGCGGGCCTCCAAGATGGCCGACCCACCCGCTATTGTTTCTAATTGGGTCACATCAACCCCCTCCGGGACTTTAAAGTCTTTGACGGGTTTTTTCTCGAGGGCCACCTGCATAAAATCGAGCCAGATAGGGGCGGCGATGATGCCTCCCGTCATTCCCTTGCCGATTTTTTTCAGTTCATCAAAACCGACCCAGACTCCGGCAATCAATTGAGGTGTGTATCCTATGAAGAGGGCGTCCGTTTCATCGTTCGTTGTCCCTGTTTTTCCAGCCGCCGGGCGATTGAGGGCCTTGGCGCGATACCCCGTTCCATGATCCACCACGTTTTTAAGAAGCGAAGTCATGACAAAGGCGGTCTGGGGAGTGATGACGTGATGGGGGGGGATTCGGGCACCATAGAGGATTTTAAGTTCATCATTGGTAAGGTTGAGATTTTTCTCTTTGATAAAGGCAAGGCCTTTTTCCAACAACTCCCGGTTCATTTCCTCGTTATCGGGAATCGTTGTTTTTTCATTTTCTGGAGGTTCATTCTCTTTGTTGTCCTCTGCTTTTTCCGAGATTGTTTCAGAAGCGCTGAAGCGTTCAATGACACTGCCTTCCTGATCAATAATGAGACGAATGAGGAAGGGGGTGTGGTGTCTTCCCTCGTCAGCAAAAACGGCATAAGCCTCCGTCATTTCACCCAGTGTTGTATCCGAGGCCCCAAGGGCCGTGGAGAGATAGGGGTAGATTTCTGATTGTAGACCCAATTTTCGGGCATAGGCCAGGGCGTAGTCCATCCCGATATCGTGAAGGACTTTGGCGGCGGCGACATTGACGGAATGGGTGAGGGCCGTTTTGACGGTAATAGGGCCGCGAAAGGATCCCCCGTAATTTTTTGGGGTCCAGTATTCATTGTCACCGACCTGAAAGGTGACGGGAGAGTCGGTGACAATGGTGCTTGGAGAATATCCCTTGTCCAGGGCTGCGGCATAAATGATGGGTTTGAAGGAGGAACCTGGTTGTCGATGGGCCTGCAGGACGCGGTTGAATTCGCTCCGTTTAAAGTCATACCCTCCCACCATGACACGGACCTTGCCCGTATCGGGTTCTAGGGCATACAGGGCCCCTTCGATTTCAGGAATTTTTTCAAGTGAGAAGCGAGCCACGTTGGGAGAATACATCCCCTTTTTGCGAACCCAGATGACATCCCCCTTGGAGAGTTTTTGCCAGATCCACCGACGGTCTTTTTGTGGAATAACCCCATAGACATGGCCCACCATCACATGCCAGAGATTGTCCTGGATATCTGTAATAATGGCCTTGTAAAGACGATCCTCCGTTACAGGAGTCGGGAGGTTCTTAGGCCTGGAATCTTCAGGAAAGTAAAGGATCCCTGTTTCATCCAGGATCTCTTCATGAGTTTTTTGGATAAAGGCCTCACTCTCGTCCGGCTTGAGGCTGGCCAGGGGTTTTTTGAAACCGCGCAGTTTTGAAACCTCTTCCAAACCTTGTTTGAGGGCCCTTTGAGCGGCTTGGATCATGGGAAGATCCGCTGTTGTATAAATCCGCAGTCCCTTTTTGTAGAGAAAATCTTCACCATATTTCTCGATGACAATACGACGGACCTGCTCGGTAAAATAAGGGGCGTATTTGTAATTAAAATCCTTGTCGGTTCCCGCCTTGAAAATGACCAAAGGGGTATTGAGGGCCTCTTGGGCCTCTTTTTCAGTGATATAACCCTCATCCACCATTCGCTGAAGCACCGAGGCCTGCTGTTCTCTGGCCAGAGTCATGTTGTTGATAGGGGAATAAAGGGTGGGAGCAGAAGGGAGGCCTGCAATAAGGCTTATTTCCGCCAAATTCAGTTCTTCAATATTTTTTTGAAAATAGTTGCGGGCCGCAGCGTCAATACCGTAGGCACGATTTCCCAAAAAGATCTGGTTGAGATACAAAAAGAGGATATCCTCCTTGTTGAGATTTTTCTCAATCTGGGTGGCGAGAATGGCCTCCTTGATTTTTCGTGTAAAAGTCCTTTCTGGGGAGAGAAAAAAAGACCGGGCGATCTGTTGAGTGATGGTCGAGGCCCCCTGGACAATACGTCCCGCCCGGACATTTTTGATGAAGGCGCGGATGATGCTCGCAAAGTCAACACCACGGTGTTCAAAGAAACGGGCATCTTCCGAAGCGACAAAGGCCTCGATGATTTTCTTGGGAATTTCATTGAAGGGGAGGAGATAGCGGCATTCCTTCCAAAATTCGCCTATTTTTGTCCCATCGGCACTATAAACCTCGCTGACGATAGAGGGATTATAGTCTTTTAAGGTGTTGATTTGAGGAAGATCTTGGGAAAAGTAGATGTAAATGCCTATGGCGCCTACAAAACCCAAGATGGCGGCGAAAAAGGTCAAGCCGGCGAGGATCTTGATGAGACGGCTTAGGCCTCGGAGTTTTGGAGAGGTGCCGCCAAAAGGATTATCGTTTTCGTAAGGATTCATTCTTCTGCCCTACCATAATCGAAAAGGGGGTTCAAGGGATGGGAAAAAATAGATCTTGATAAATATTTGAGTCTATGTAAAATCCCGCCTCAATTGTTGACCTATACAAAAAGGAGGCTTGAGTATGTTTAAACTAGCTCTGTACGCAATCTTGGTAGTGTCCCTCTCGATGGCTGCGTGTAATCTGAAGAAAGATGCAGCGACGGATGAAGCGCCGGAAGCCGTTGAGCAGGCAGCGCCGCAGGCCCCAGAGGCTGCCGTTGAGGATTCTGCCGGAGGTGCTGCTGAAGATTCTGCTGAAGAAGCACAGTAATTAGCAGTGAGAGTGTCTTCTTACTAAGGCTGATTGAGGTATTGTAGGGCTTGCTTGCCAGCTTAGTTCTTTGAGTTCTTCCTGCGAAGCGAGGGTCGCGATGGTTCCCAAAAGAGAGGGGATCCGAAAGAGGTCGCCCCTCTCTTCGCAGGAAAGCTCAATTGTCTTTTGGGTCTCCTCCAGTTTGTGATAACACAAACAACTAAAAATCATTCCTTTTGTATTTAAGTTATCATAGGCATTTCTTTCCTTGTTGATTCTGAAAAAGGCCCCGACAGGACGCCCCCCCACCAGGTAAACAACGGGTTCAAGGGGGTGGTTATTGAAAAAATCCTTTGTGGGGATGCCTTCTTGAATAATGTATTCGTTGACACCACCCCCCCCTTTTGTCGATGTCATTTTATTGCGTTGACGACGATTAAACTGAAGGGGTTCGTTGCTGGAGAAAACGGGTTGAACCGCCATTCCATAGGTTCCCATATTGTTTTTTATGAAGACATAGGGTTTTTCGTTGATTTGATATTGATGGTATTTGGCTTGTATTTTCTTGAGCACGTCATCGATGGTTCCCTTAAGCCTTTGAAGGCAAGAGGCGTCCTTCCAATCCATTTCATAGACGGTCGTCGTGTAGGGGGAAAGGAGCCAGGGATCTATGCCTATCGTGTCTGCCAGATCCTGAATCAGTTGATTATAGTAGAAGAAGTGGCGACTTTTGCGGCGAGAATGCCATCCCAAGTGGGGGGAGGGCAGAATGACTTGACGGGGATTGTTCAGATAACCGGGGATGCCCGTTGAAAGGTCGTTATTAATGAGGAGGACTTCTGGAGTCTGTGATTGTGATTGCAGATTATTGTGACGAAGGAAGAGGGGATGAACGGTGATTTTATTGTTTCCCTTAAGAATAATTTCAAAAGGATCTTCTTCTGGTTTGTGGCCAAATTGGCCAACCCAGGCCTGTAGCCCGGCCTTTTGGAGACTTTTTATGAGGACATGGACATTTTCCCAATAGTAAATATTTCGGGTATGTTCTTCCGGGATGAGGCAGATGTTTTTTACCGCTGGAAGATATTTTTTAAAGTAGTGGTGAAAGGCCTGAGAGGTGGCGTCAGTGTATGTAGCGCAGAGATTATTAAATCCTGAAGGAAAAAGATTGGTATCCACAACGGAGATTTTAAATCCAGAGTTGCGGACATCGACGGAGGAATAGATCAGGGGGCATTGATCCTTCATTTTATGGTGGAGCCATAAATCGATGTCTTCCTTTCGCCGGTTAAGGGTTTCAAATAGAGAATGTATCATTGTAGATGGTCCTGACCTGTTCCCTTATTTCTAAGTAGCGTTGCCACAAGGTTTCTGCTGGAGAGTCGTCGATTCTTGAAGCCACTTCTTGAAGTTGGGGGTCCTCTTTTTTGAGGATATCGGTTAAGTGATCGGAAATCAATCGGAGAGTCGTCTCTATCTTTCTGTAAAAAATATAGGCATTTTGAAGGGTTAGGCTCTTTTCGGCATCGAGGAGATGAAGGGCGGTTAAGCGCCTTAGGGCCTCCAGTGTCTTGGGGACGTGGAGTTGGTAATAGTCCTTGGCGTGATGGAGTTGAAGGTATTGGGTCAAAAATTCGATATCCACGATACCCCCATATCCGGTCTTGATATTGGATTGCCGAGAGACCTCTTGAGAGAGTTCTTTTTCCATCCTTTGGCGAAGGTGATGGATTTCTTGGGCGCTTTCTTCGTTGTAGGAACGTTCCAGGATGAGTTGCCAGAAGAGGGGTGTGAGGCGTTGGGCAAAGGCGGCATCTCCACCCATGGGTCGTGCCTTGATCAGTGCCTGTTTTTCCCAGGTCCAGGCACTGGATTTGTGATAATCGCGAAATGATTTTTCAGAAGTCACCAGGGCACCGCTACGACCGGAGGGACGCAGCTCGGTATCTATTTTATAGGCCAGTCCTCGTAGTGTCTGGACGGAGAGGCAGGAGATCAGCCATTGAGTGAGTTTGATAAAATATTCAAGATTGGTGATTTTTTTTTCACCATTGGTTTGGCCCTCCTCGGAATAAAGACAGATAATATCGAGATCCGATTGATAAGTCAGCTCCTCTGCCCCCAATTTTCCCATGGCGATAATGGCATATTCAGCAATGCCTACAGTCCCTTCTGGAGTCGTGAAGGAGGGTGGACCGTATTTTTTCTGAAGTTCATGAGAAACGATGGAATAGGCCTCTTGAACGATGGCCTCGGCAATCCATGTCATGTGACGCCACAGATTTTCGATTTCTATGGATTTTTCCTTGTCGAGTCTCTTGAGTTCTATTTCGTGGTCCTGTTTGAAGACGCGCAATTCGATGATCTTGTCTTCATATCCCACACAATTGATGACTCTCTCGTGGAGTTCCTTTAAATAACTGGCCTTGGATTTGCGATGGCTCGTATACAGTTCACTGAAAATCTGATGAACGTCATGCATGTGACGCTCGAGATCCTGTATGAATCGTGAAGTCCTTTCCGAAGGATGTGCATCAAGGTAGCCCATGAGTTTTGCCAAGGCGGCGAGCTCTTTAAGATCCTTGGGAAGACGGTGAGTTTGCTGATTGTCCGCCATTTGGAGTCGATTCTCAACACGTCTCAAGAAAATATAGGCCTCTCTGAGGGTCTGAAAGTCGCTGATCTCAATAAGATCCTGTTCGGCCAGTAATTGGAGGGTTTGAAGTGTGTCCTTGTTTTGAAGGGCGGGCAGCTTTCCTCCATAGATGATTTGCAATGTTCCCGCAATAAACTCAACTTCTCGGATTCCCCCCATTCCCAGTTTGACATTGGTTGTCTCTTCTTTTTTGATATGCTCCTTGTTGATTTTATTTTTAAGTTTGCGAATATGATCCAGAGAAGAAAAATCAATGTATTTTCTGAAGATAAAGGGGGAGAGTCTTTTTAAAAGTTGTTGGGCCAGTTGTTGAGATCCCGCCATAAAGTGTGCCTTCGTGAGTGCCAGACGCTCCCACTCCTCACCCCAGACTTCGTAGTATCTCTCCATAGAATCCATTGAGTTGACCAAGGGCCCCTTGTGTCCCTGGGGGCGCAATCCCATATCTACCCGGTAAACAAAACCGTCCTCTGTTTTGTCCATCAAGGTTTTGTTGAGGATTTCGCAAAGCTTTGAGAAAAATTCGTGGGTGCTCAGCGTTTCCTGACCGGTTTTTGTCTTGAGAGTCTTGTTTTCATTGTAGACGTACATAAGATCGATGTCGGAACTGAAATTAAGATCCTGACCGCCAAGTTTTCCAAGACCAAGACAACAGAAATCGTTTTCAAAAACCAGGCCCTCCTTTGAAGATTGTGTTGAAATCCCGTAGCGCTGGGCGAGACCCTTAAAGAGATAGTGCGAACCTGTTTCCAAGATAGCCTGGGCCAAATAAGATTGTTCGCGACCAATGGATTCGAAGGAGGCCAGATTGGAAAGATCCCGGATGGCCAGCCGCAGGGCCTCCCGATGCTGGTATTGGCGCAATATTTTTTTCAAAACATCGATATTGTCCAGAGGAATTTCATCGAGGCTCTCTTGAATTTCTTTCAAAAAATCGACATATTTTTTTTCTTTTTGTATAAAGGGAGAATTTAAAATGAAATCAGCCAAGAGGGGATTGGCACGAAGATGGTTGACAAGAAACGGGCTGCTCTCAAATATCAAAATCAGTAAAGGGGCATGGGGATGATGGATGTCGAAATCCCTCTGAGCCGCTTGAGAATAATCCTTGAGGAAGTCCCGAAATTGTTCTTCTTTTTTATTCAAGACTTAAGCCTTCTCTACAAAGGCCTGAACAAACCAGTCATTCCATGAAATGGAATCCTTTTTTGTCTTTGTGGACACATCCAAAGAGAGAATGAGTTTGTCAATAGCCCTTGTACATCCAACATAGAGGAGCCTCTTTGATTCTTCAAGATCTTTTCTTTCGGATTCCTTCAAGATTTCTTCGTAACAGGGGGATTTGAGCCATTGCGTCTTCAGTCCGGATGATGAAGGATCGGGGGTTTTGAGGGCCCACCCTTTTTCCTCATCCCAAATGAAGGGCGAGGGACCGGAGTGTCTCTGAAACTTGAGGTCTGGAAGGGCAACAATGGGAAACTCCAGTCCCTTCGAGGCATGGATGGTCATGAGAGAAACCGCTTCATCCTCGGAGGCGGTCAAAGAGGCCTCCCCCAAAAGATGAGATTCGTCCTTGAGGCCTTCAATGTTGAGGAGGAAATTTTTTAGGGTTAAGGGACGCAGGCGTTCTAGCGACAGGGCCATTCCGTACCACTTGTGAAGATTGGCCCTTTGTTGGGAGGAGGTATAGTAGGAATGGTTTTCAATCCAATCAATAAAGCTTAAAATAAGCTCGGAAGGAAGGCAGAGGTCCCTATTTTTTTCGATTTCATTCATCCAATCCATCGTTTTTTTGTGGGGTTCATTGTGGATGTGGACTCTCTTTTCCGAAAAATATTGTTCTTTGTGGGACCACAATGTCTCAATGGGAATGTTGAATAAGGGAGAGCGGTAAAGTCCCAACCAGGCGATCCAGTCTTGGGGATGGGCGATAATTTTCAAGAATTGAAGACAATCAAGAACCTCTTGACATTCGAGCAAGGGGGTCTCGCTCTGAGAGCGGAAGGGTATGCCGGCCTTTCGCAGGGCCGATTTGTAGTGTGGAATGGCGGTTCGTGTCCGGAAAAGAAGGGCCATGTCCCTCCAAGCATATCCCTTTTCATGCCAATGAGTCAGTCGATCCATGATGGTTTTTGATTCGTAGAGGCGTCGTTTGTCGGCGGACAGTTTTTCTTTGAGAAGGATCCAATCAAGACCCGAAGGAAAGAGGGAGGGTTGCCCTTTGTGGGCCGTCATGGGTTGATAGTCTTTCTGAAAAATGGAAGAAAAGAGGTGATTGATCGATTGGATGAGGTCGGCCTGCGTCCTGAAATTTGTTGTCAAGTAAAGAACACTTCCCCCATTATTGGTGATTGTCTTTTCCATGGTCTGGAAAAGTGAGGCGTCACTGCCTCGAAAACGGTAGATGGACTGGAGGGGGTCTCCGACGATGACAAGGTGATTTTTTTCTGGATGATGCAGCCCATGAAGCAGGGTGATTTGTGTCGGATTGACATCCTGAAATTCATCTACAAAGATGTATTTGAAGTCATCCAGGTAGTGATCGTGGACAGAAGGTATTTTTAAAAGTTGAATGGCGTATTGTTCCAGATCATTAAAATCCAAAAGATTCAGTTGTCTTTTCCGCTCGCCGTAAAGGGTGATGATGTTTTTGAGGACTTCAGAAAAATTGTGGGCCAGGGGTTCTTTTTTTGCATCATGGATAAGGCGAAAGGGCTGGTCCAGGGCCTTGGTGAACATGCGAATGAGGGGTTGAAATCCATAAAACTCTGTTAAATAAAGGGCTTTTTCTTCTTTTGCCTTCAGTAGGGAAATGAGGCCCTCTTGAATAGTCTGAAGGCGTTCGATGTGCGATGCGGCCTCATCAAGGATGGTCCATCCGGCAGGGAGGTTTAAAAGGGCTCCTTTTTCTCTTAGGAGGCGGGCCGCAAGGGAATGGAAGGTCCCGATGGGGACGGAATGGAGTTCTGAAAGGGGACAGGAAAGGGCTCGTGCCAGCCGTTCTTTGAGCTCCCAGGCCGCTTTTTCCGTAAAGGTGACGACAATGATTTGATCCAGAGAGATCTTGTGTTCACGATGGATTTTTAGAACCTTTTCAATCAGAACCCGGGTTTTTCCGGAACCCGCTGTGGCCCGGATAACAAGACTGGTCCCCATTTTTTCAATGGCATTTTTTTGGGCCTCGGTCCATTGTTTCATGTCTGTTTTCTCTCTTTCACATGACAGACCTCTTGAAATTCGCAATAAGGAGGACAGGGGTCATCTTCGGATCTTAAGGGAAAGTGGCCATGCAGGATATTTTTTATGAGGCCCTCGATTTTTTGGGGCAGTTCGCAGAAGAGGCGTTCCCATACATCATCGGGTGTATAAGTGGAGCTTCTCGGATGAAGACCGAAAGTTTCCGCCGCCTCCATTTTTAGGAGGCCGTCTTTTTTTGTGAGATGATTGAAATTGACGAAAAGTCCTCCCATCGGTTCCATGGATTTGTCGAGATTTTGCTGGGCTGCAGCGATGTATAAAGGGATCTGTAAAGATTTGCCCTTCTGAATCGAGGCCCCAGTGACCCCTTGTCCTGTTTTGTAGTCGATGACAACAAATCTTTTTTGGTTCACATCGATATCGATACGGTCAATCCGCCCCTGGATGGAATAGGTCCCTTCGTCGGTCGTGAGGGTGAGGGGTTTTTCTGTATGGGGACCGCCAAAACCCCATTCGAAATAAGTGGGATGGTAGGTGTGTTGTTCCTTGAGTTGCCGCCATTCCTCCTTGATGAATTTTTTGAGGGCACTTAAGATGCGTGTTTTTTTCTGTTCCCACAATCCTTCTAATATTTCTGGATATTCCCGTCGCATTTCGCTGAAAACGGCCTGTGTTTGAGTGGCCAATTCCTGAAGAAGGGCCTCTTTTTTTTCCGTTTGATCCAGGGCAGTGACAAATTCGGAGCGGGCCGTTGTGAAAAAACGGTATAAAATGGTGTGCAAACACTGGCCAAGAACGGGTGGGGGGACGTCACCATCCACGATAAGGGCGGTTTTTAATCGGAGGAGGTGACGGGCGAAGTAATAAAAGGGGCACTGAAGGTAGTCTTCCAGTTCTGTGACACTCCAGGAACGGCCTGACAGATGGGTCTCCAGGTTTTTTAAGGCTCGGGCGGATTGGAACCGAAAATGACCCTCGGGCTCCTTTGAGGGGGAGGGGTTGTCTTTCGGAGGTTCGATGGCTTCATAGGGAAGTGAATGGAGGACGGGAAGGGGATAGAGGTCCCTCCCCATGAGATCCATTTTGGCGAAGGTCACAAGGATCGGTGAAGGGTGTTTTTGGAGGATCTCTTCATAGGGGGTCTCCACGGGGGAGGTGTTTTGAAAATCAAGGTGGCAATGGGGAAGGATCACGAGAGGACCCTTGGGGGGCAGGGACTGGGTGATCGTGAAGCGGGGGGATGGGGGCAGCATCTTTTTCTGGAGGAGGCGGTGTCTTAAGAGGGGGGAGGGTTCAGGGGTCGGCAGGACAAGGGCGATGGCCTGGCCAGCATCATAAAGATCGCGACACTTTTGGGCGATCCAGTGGGCCTCCTCCCATATTGTCTGAAAACGGTAGACTTGAACGGGGCCTTTTGTGGCCATGAATGGAGTCATAGGGAATTTTTTTCTAATCCTGGTCGTGACGGGCCATAATGATCAACCCTACCAGGATCCAAAAGACCGATCGAATACGACGGCAGAGTTGCAGAGTGACCCCGTCCGCCATGCCTAATTTCAAGAGGTGAAAGGCGATTCCGGTGGCGCCCTCTAAAACACCCACATTTCCGGGAATGATCCCAAAGGCAAAATTTAAGAGGGGAAAGAGGGCGGTCAAAAAGAAGGCCGTCCAAAAATCCATGGGGATCCCCAAAAAGTAGGACAACAGAAAAACCTCCAAAACCCCTTCAAGACGTCCTAGAAATTGAAGAAAAATGGAGAGGAGAAATCGGCGCTTGTTGCTCATGTAAAAGGTTTTGATGCTGGTATCTAATGCGTGGCATTTCTCCAAGGTTTTTTCGGTAAAATCTTTTTTGATCCGCATTTTTTTGGCCAGATTCAACATGGAGATGAAAAAGCCCCCCCTTTGATGATGGATGAGGAGGTAGAGCCCCACGATAAGGAGGATGATGATGAAAAGGAGGGTCATGCGAATCTCCGAGGGGATGGAGAGGCGCATGAAGCCGATGATGAGCCCCAGGGTGATTAAGAGGATGGTGCTGATGACGTAGACGGTCCTGTCGACGACCACCGAGGCCCCACTGCCTAAGGAGGGGTCGCTGTTGTGAAGGAGGATGGCGCGGACGGGATCGCCGCCGACAAAGCTCAAAGGAGTCAAGGTATTGGTGGCTTCCCCGGCGATTTTTATTTTAAAAAGTTTCCAAAAGGAAATGTCCTTGTTATTGGCCTTAAAGTATTGGAGCCATCCCAGGGTATGAAACATATAGGATATGGAGGCGAGTGCAATAATGAGGAGCAGCCGCCAGGAAAGGGTTTGAAAATTTTCCAGGATTTGAAGGGGGCCGATTTTGACAATGATCCAGGTGAGAAGGACTATTCCGAGGACACACAGGACGGCTTGAAAGGTCTTAAAGTGTTTAAAGGCCATAAAGGTGTCCCTGCGAGCTACCAAAGCCATTGATATTTGTAAAGAATTAAAGATTGACCTTTGGGATAAACTGTAATAAAACTACGCGGTTATGTTGTTTACTTTGATTGATGCCTTGGGGATAAAGTAGACTATTTCTTTGTTTTTGGAGAAAGGGTGGTTTTAGGTGGTGTCTGTTAAAAAGGCCTTGATTATCGCTGCGGGTCAGGGAAATCGTATCCGTCGTTTTGATCACGATGTCCCCAAACCCCTCCGCAAACTCCTGGGTTTGACCTTACTTAAACGGATTGTCTTGTCGGCCAAGAGGGCGGGGATTGAAGAATTTGTCGTTGTCGTGGGCTATCGCGGCGATACGATCCGGAAGGCCGTCGAAAAAGACCCGGATCTCAAAAGCTGCGTCACCCTGGTCGAAAATACGGAATGGGAAAAACCCAATGGTGTATCGGTCCTCTCGGCCAAGGATGTATTGAAGGAAAATTTTGTCCTCTTGATGTCGGATCACATCTTTGACTGGAATTCCTTAAGGCACTTGTGTGAACAAGATATTGCCGAAGATGAGGCCCTCCTCTGTGTGGATCGGCGCATCGGTAATATTTTTGATCTGGATGATGCGACAAAGGTGCGGTTGGAGGGGGATTCCATTGTCAGGATTGGCAAGGAGTTGGGGGCTTATGATGCCGTGGATACCGGCATGTTTCTCCTGACACCCTATGTCTTTGAGGTGTTGTCCGAAAATATTCGGCAGGAACGCTATTCTCTTTCTGAGGCGATCCAGGTTTATTGTCATCATCAAAAAATGAGGTCGGTCGATATTCAGGACCGTTATTGGCAGGATGTAGATACGAGAGAGGCGATGCGTCATGCTGAGAAGACGCTTCTCCGATCTCTGGTCAAGCCGACGGATGGAGCGATTTCGCGCCATTTCAATCGCAAAATTTCGGGATGGATCACGCGTTGGCTGGTCAGGTTGCCCCTTTCTCCCAATCTGGTGACCCTCTCCGCCCTTATCATAGGGCTGGCCTCGGCCTATTTTGTGGCGAAGGGGAGTTATTGGAATGTTGTCTTAGGCGGGCTTCTTTTCAAATTTGCCTCTATTTATGACGGTTGTGACGGGGAGATGGCGCGTCTTAAGATGCGTACCTCTAAGGTAGGGGAATGGTTGGATACGATAGTGGATAATGTGACCTATTTTGCCTTTTTGGTTGGGATTTTGGCGGGACTTTCTCATCAAGGGGCGTCGCCGTTTCTCATGTCTCTGGGTTGGTTGTCGCTTGCGGGGATAGTTCTGACGTTGGGCATCATGTTTTATTATCTCAAACGATATACCCAGTCAGGGAGTTTGACGACGATCCAAACGGATCTTAATAAGGATCTTGCGTCCGATGATCCTTCACTGGTTTCTAAAATTATCACCTTTCTCAAACCCATGGTCAAACGCGATTTCTTTGCCCTCTTGTATTTTGTTTTGACCCTTTTCAATCGCCTTGATTGGATCGTCATCGTGACCTTTACCGGGAGTCAGTTGGCCTGGATTATTCTCCTGACCATGAAGAGTGAATTTTCTCGGGTCCCTTCCCTCGAAGTCCCTGCCCCCGCAGAGGAGTAATTCGTGTTAGCCTCTAATTTTTCAGCGGCCAAAAAAGCAGAAGGCCTCTTGAAGTATGTTAAAAACCGTGTCACCGGATGGCCGCGTCTCATCAATCTGGAAGTCACCAAGTATTGCAATGCCCGTTGTAGTTTTTGTCCTTGTTGGACGATCAAGGGACATCCTCAGCTCGACGACTATTCCCCCATCATGAAAAAATTCAGACCCATCGTCCTGTCTTTGAATGGGGGAGAGCCTCTTATCAGAAGGGATTTTGTCGATATTGTTCGTCAGGTGCGTCCTTACGTGACTTATTTGAGCATGATTACTCATGGTCAGTTGTTAACGGTCGATAAATTTAAGGAACTGATTGAGGCGGGGATCAATCAGGTGACCATTTCTCTTAATTATCTGAATGACAGGCACGATCAGGAACGGGGCATCAAGGATTTATTTCAACATATTGCGACGATCGCTCCTCAAATAACGGCCTTGGGATACAACAATCTCGCTTTTAATACGGTCATCACGAGCAAAAATCTGGATCAGCTTATTCCCATTGTGAAGCAGGCCCATCAATGGGGGGTTAAGGTCAATTTTAGTTCCTACTCTGAGGGAAAAAACAATGTGCCTGATTATAATGTGGCCTGTGAACAAGAGTATGAATTAAATCAGGTCCTTGAAGAGCTTATTGTCTTGAGAAAAGAGCTTGGGAATATCTTGTCGACCGAATATTATTTGCGCAATATCCCCCGGTATTTTCGGGATCACAAGATTGACGGATGTCTGGCGGGGCACCGTTTTATTCAGATGACGCCTGATGGATACATTAAAAGGTGTTCGGAGACGGATGTCTTTTGTCACTGGACGGAATATGATCCGGGCCTTTTGGAGAAACCCAATCCTTGCAATATTTGTTGGCTGGCCTGCCGCGGGGAGACAGAGTCCCCCTTGACGCCCAAGAGGGTGTGGGAATTTATTAAAAAATAAAAATATTTTGAAAAACCGAACACAAAATCCTCATATAAGGAATATAGCGATCATTGCCCATGTCGATCATGGCAAGACCACCCTTGTCGACTTCATGCTCCGACAAGGCGGCAGCTTTCGTGAAAATCAGGCCGTCGATGAGCGTGTCATGGATAACCTGGACCTTGAACGCGAACGCGGCATCACTATCGCCTCGAAAAACTGCGCTGTCCATTGGAAGGGCGTCAAGATCAACATCATTGACACCCCGGGACATGCCGATTTTGGCGGTGAAGTGGAGAGGGGTTTAAAGATGGTCGATGGGGCGATTCTTCTGGTGGATGCGTCAGAAGGCCCCCTCCCCCAAACACGTTTTGTCTTAAAAAAGGCCCTCGAGTCCCATTTGAAAATCATTGTCGTCATCAATAAGATCGACCGAAAAGACGCGCGCCTGCAAGAAGTCCTCAATGAAATCTATAGTCTCTTTATCGACCTCGATGCCGACGATACCCAGATTAATTTTCCCATCCTTTATGCCATCGGCCGGGAAGGCATTGCCCAAGAAACACTAGAAGGTCGAGGCAAGAATTTGGGGCCCCTTTTTGAAACAATCATCAACGAAATACCGCCCCCTACTTATCATCGCCAAGAACCCTTCCAGATGTTGGTTACCAATCTTTCCTATTCGGATTATATGGGCCGTTTGGCCATCGGTCGCATCATGAACGGTCGGGTTTGCAAGAATGACCGCCTGGTTTGCCTGGCCCAGGACGGTCTTCCCAAACCTCTCAAGGTCTCGAGTCTTCAAGTATATGACGGCATCCGTGTCGCAGAGGTGGAATCTGTCGAACCCGGGGATATTCTCATTCTCTCGGGAATTGAAAATGTTGAGATCGGAGACACCATCTGCACGGTAGAAACCCCCAAGGCCCTCAAGAGGATCATTGTTGACGAACCCACTGTCTCGATGAAGTTCATGATTAACACCTCCCCCCTTTCCGGCCGTGAGGGACGATGGATCCAGTCCCGCAAAATACTCGAGCGCTTGCAGAAAGAAACCCTTCATAATGTCGCCCTTCGTGTGGAGGCCTTCGAAACAGCGGACAGTTTTCTTGTCAAGGGTCGCGGTGAATTTCAAATGGCCATCCTCATTGAAACGATGCGCCGCGAGGGTTTTGAATTGAGCGTGGGCCGCCCTGAAGCCATTATGAGGGAGAAGAACGGTATTCGTTATGAACCCATCGAGCATCTCTTTGTCGACATCCAGGAGGATTTTACCGGCATCGTGACGGAAAAACTTTCGAGACGGCTGGGACGAATGATCAATATGGTGAACCACGGGACGGGACGGGTCCGGCTTGAGTTTTCCATTCCCTCACGCGGACTCATCGGCTATCGAAGCGAATTTCTCACAGACACTAAGGGGACGGGTCTTATGAATTCCTATGTTCATGACTACGAGCCTTATCGAGGCGATATCAAGAATCGTGTGACGGGCTCCCTCGTCTCTGACCGGATGGGAAACACGGTCGCTTACGGCCTCTTTCATCTGGAACCGCGTGGCCTCCTCTTTGTCGAGGAAGGCGTCCTTGTCTACGAAGGGATGATCGTTGGTGAGCACAACCGGGAACAAGACTTAAACATCAATCCCTGTAAGGAAAAAAAGCTGTCTAACATGCGTGCCGCAGGCAAGGATGAAAATATCACCTTAAGTGCCATCCTCCCGATGACCCTGGAACGGGCGATTGAATTTATTCGTGATGACGAACAAGTCGAGGTCACTCCCAAGAACATTCGTCTCCGAAAAAATGTCCTTCCCGCAGCCCTCCGAAAGTCGATAGGGCGTTGACCCCCATTTTGCCCTCTTTTCAATCATTGCCTTAATATCAGGCATCTTTTGGCTGACTCAGCGATGGCGAATTTACATAATGGGAGGGGTAGAGAATAACTTTTCTTGAGCGGCTTTAGAAAAATCAATCTCCTTACTGCCTTTAAGTCATTGATTTTTCTAGCTGCCCCAAGCCTGGCAGTGGAAGGCTTGGGGCTAAAGCGAAAGAAAATGTTATTTTCTACCCCTCCAAAAATATAATTTACGATTTTGGCATGGGGTTTGCTAAACAGCAGGTGATATTGCTGGATTCATTTTAATTTTTGCGAAAGGAGTTTTTTATGAAGAGAATTCTTGTCATCATAACGCTTGTCTCCGGTTTGAGTCTTGGTGGCTCGTGGGCTCACGCGGAGGAAGGGGCGGCGGCCTTCTTGGGAAAGACCAATCTCACCGGGATGCTCGCCACATCCTACAATTATAACTTCAACAACCCCAATCCGGCTGCCGGTAACGACAACTTGATGCGGGTTTTTGATGTGGATCATAATGACTTCTCCATCAATCAGGCCAAGGTCCAGTTTGAAAATGCCCCCAATGACTGGTCCAAATTTGTCTTGGATCTCACTGTGGGGGAAGATGCGGCGGTCTTTACCTCTGCCGGTTTTGGTGCTGATGAGTTTGACATCTGGGAGGCTTATGGAGAGTTGACGGCCCCAGTGGGTAATGGAATGACCTTTACCATTGGGAAATTTGCCACCTTAATGGGTGCAGAGGTCATAGAAAGCACGGCCAACTACAATACCTCGCGCTCCCTCCTCTTTGGCTTTGCCATTCCCTTTAACCACACCGGTTTTCACATTGCCTATCCCTTCAGTGACAAGTTCACGGGGATGATTGGTGTCGTGAATGGTTGGGATAATGTGATGGACAACAACAAGGCCAAGTCCATCCACGGGCGTCTCGCGTATACCTACAATGATGCCTGGTCATTTATCTTGCAGGGGATTGCAGGTCCGGAACAGGCCGGGAGCGACGGAAACTGGCGTACCTTGATCGATGCAATCGTTTCCTGGACCCCCACGGAAGAGACGGCCGTTATCCTCAACTATGACTTGGGTAAGGAAGAAGGGGTCGCGGGTGCCGGGTTTGCCAACTGGC
>MGSF01000022.1:17808-18353 GCA_001798715.1 Deltaproteobacteria bacterium RIFCSPLOWO2_02_FULL_50_16
GTCCTCCATCATACCTTGAATGATTGGTTTGGGGTGAGCCTCCGGGGCGAGTTTTTTGACGATGATGGATCACGGAACAATGCCGGAGTTGCCAACACGGTATTTGCCGAAGGGACCCTGACCAGTCATTTTTATCTGACGGATGGATGGGAGACGCGGCTGGAGTTTCGTCACGATTATGCGAGCAACGCCGCCTTCGTCAGGAATAACGGGGCGGTACGGAGTTTTCAAGATACCGTTTCGGCTGAGCTCCTGTATCGGTTCTAGGTGAAAATATTGGGTGTGTCTATGAGCCGGGAGGGGGAATTGAACCCCCGACCTACTGATTACGAATCAGTTGCTCTACCCCTGAGCTATCCCGGCCTAAAGCCGCTACGGTTTCGACAAGCGTGAGCACAAAGGATGTGCCGCCTCCCGGAATCGAACCGGGACAGGGTTGCCCCTACCAGATTTTGAGTCTGGCGCGTCTACCAGTTCCGCCAAGGCGGCATCAATAAAGCTCACCTGTCGGGATCTACCCCTGACTCGTCCATCGCTTCAGTGCC
>MGSF01000022.1:18396-86998 GCA_001798715.1 Deltaproteobacteria bacterium RIFCSPLOWO2_02_FULL_50_16
TCTTGAATCTTGATTTCTTGAGCGGCAATTTCTCGAAGGGCGGTGACCACTTCCTTGTTTTTGCAGATAATCAGGGGAGTAGCGCCCTTGCAGAGTTCCTTGGCGCGCTTGACGCCAATATGAACAAGGGCAAATCGATTCTCGCACTCTTTCAGGCAGTCTTCAACAGTGATACGGGCCATCACACCTCCTGGATTAGTCGGTCCTCTTCAGGCAGGAAGGTAGGGGGTGTTCGTGATAAAGTCAATAAAATTATTAGGTTCTGTCATCTGATGTTTGACAGGAGCCCAAAGCCCCTATAATGTAGGGGGGATGACCTATACCCCCCAGAATTTCCTGCAAATCGCCTTTCCGGATTTTAATGTCCGCCACATTTTCGTCGCCAAACTGAGACTCGTTATCTTTATCGGCTTTTGGCTTTTTACCACCCTCTATTTTCCGAGTTTGTTGTGGTTTGAACAGCCCATTGTCCTCCTCATCTGTCTCACCTTCTGCGTGACATGCCTTTGTTACATCCTGATCCATCGTGGCGTCTATCCCCTGTTTTTCTTTATCGTGGAGCTGACTGCCGATGTCACAGCGCATACGACCTTGATTTATATTTCAGGGGGGGTTTATAGCAATCTCTATGTCATTTATCTCATGTATGCGATTGCCGGGGGCATTTTCTTTAACATCCGGGTTTCTCTCATCATAGCGGCCATTATTATTGTTTTCTACTCCTCCTTTTTGGGGCTGATTTCTTTTGGGGTTCTGGAAAATTTTACCTTTCCTGCCCCCAGACTGTGGTTCATGACCTCCTCGAAATATGCCCCCTTTGTCAATTTTAGTTATCTCCTCATGTTTTTGTTTGTGACGGTTTATGCCCTGCACATTGCCATGCACTTTATCCGCTTGAGGGAAAAGGCCCTGGAGGCAAGGAATAAGGAGCTCGTGGCCCTCAATAGGATCTCCTCCACGATTCGCAACGTCAACAATTTGAATTTAGTGATTCAAGATGTCATCGACAACATTGCCGGGGGATTTGGTTATGTCTCCTGTCTCTTGTTGCATGTGGATGAGACCGCGAGACAGCTTCGCTACTTTGTGCCAAGGGATGAATATGCCGAAGAAATCTTCAATCGCTGGGGGATTGATTTTAATAATATATATCTTCCCCTCGAGGATCAGCAAAATTTTGTTTATGAAGAGATGAGGCAAAAAAGAAGTGTTGTGCGGTATGAACTCTTTGAAATCATCAATGGGGTCATCCCTTCGATTTCCAAAAAGGTGGCCCAAGAAATCCAGGAATACTTCGGGTTCCAAAAATTTATCGCCACACCGCTTGTGCTGGATCGGCGTCTTGTGGGGGCCTTGATAGGCATTACGCGGAAGGAATGGATAGAGCAGGATGATATTGACACCTTTGAACGCTTTGCCTCGCAAGCGGCGATGACCATTGATAATGCCATGCTTATCGAGGAATTAAAAAGAAAGAACATCGAATTAGAACGTGTCAGTCGTATCAAGTCCGAATTTCTGGCGACCATGAGTCATGAATTAAGGACGCCGTTGACGGCGATTATTGGTTTTTCGGAACTTCTCATGGAAGAGGTGATGGGCGTTTTGACAGGGGAGCAAAAGGAGAGTCTTCGTGAGGTTCTTAATAATGCTGAAAATCTGCTTCAGTTGATCAACAGCCTTCTTGACCTCGCAAAGATTGAGTCTGGGAAAATGGATCTCAATATCCAGCCTCTCGATATTCTCGATTTGTTTGAAAGGGTGCGGCGGTTAACCGTTGTCCTTTTGCAGAAGAAATCGCATAAACTTATTTTTGAGTCTACCGCTTCAATGCCTTTACTTTATGCCGATGAACGCAAGGTGCAACAAACGTTACTGAACCTCATCTCCAACGCGATCAAATTTACTCCCGAGGGGGGTCATATTACTATGGGGGCGAAGTATTTTGAGGATCCCAAGCATTTGAACCATTATGATGTCAAGGTGATTGAGGGACTTAAAAAAGAGATTTATCAAAATGGTTTTTTTGAAATTCAAGTCAAAGACAATGGTATTGGCATCAATGAAAAAGATATTAAGTATATTTTTGATTCTTTTCGACAGGTGGATGGTTCCTATACTCGCAATTATGAAGGAACAGGCCTGGGGTTGGCCCTGACGAAACAATTTATTGAGATGCATCAGGGTCGTATTTGGGTGACCAGCCAACCCCAGAAGGGGTCCAATTTTACCTTTATCCTGCCTCGTGAGTCTGAGGGGGGCAGTTACAGTCAGGGGATGGAAAGCGGTTGAATAACCTTCCCTATATGTTATAATCGAAGACGCTAAATTTATTTCAATTTAGCTGAGTTATGAAGAAATTACCGTGCTCTCTCTTGTCCGAAAGTATTTATGGATAATTCACCTGTTCGCGATAGCGATCTGTACGTATTTTTTTGCCCAGACCGCTTCCAACTACATCTCTACCATTTTCTATGTGGGGTCTGATCCGGAAGTGAAGGAGACCGCGGTAAAGCCGGGGGAGGTGAAGAGACAGGTTTCCAGCTTGGAGTCTTATGTTATTATCGCGGAGAGAGATATTTTTAACTCGGAGGCTATGCTCCCTGGTGCTGAACTAGAGGAGGCTGAGGAGGTTGAGGAAGAACCCACATCGACGACGGCCGTTAAGACCTCTCTCCCCATAAAACTCTTGGGAACATTAGTGGTGGGAGAAGGGAAAGATCGCCGGTCCTCGGCGACTGTTGAAGGGGGTCAGCCCAATAGCAAGGCCACGGTTTATTTTATTGACGGGGACGAGACCTTTGGACCTGGGGTTAAAATTGTGCAGATCATGCCTCGCCGGGTTGAGTTTGTTAATGGAAAGCGTTTTGAGTTTGTTGAAATGGGCGGGATGGAGGGCTTGAGCATCTTTCGCCCTCCCGAGGAAGTCCATCAAGGGGCAGCGGGGAAGTCTTCGGAAGGGTCTCCTCCTTCGAAGGGTGATGAGACTGCAGAAATCGCCCCAGATGCTGAAGGGAAGGTGGCCATTGACCAACGAGAGGTGGATGAGGCCCTGACCAATCTCGACAAACTTTATACGGAGATCAGGATCGTTCCTAATTTCAAAGATGGTAAGGCGGCGGGAATGAAGGTCTTATCGGTGAAACCCGGTAGCATATTCAGCAAGTTGGGACTACGTCGTGGGGATGTGTTAGAACGTATTAATGGATTAGAACTGGACATAAAAAGCGGGATGGAGCTTTTTGCACAGCTGAAAAGTGCCAAGAATCTTACTGTAGATCTTCAGCGCCAAGGACAAAATAAAAGTCTTGAATATGAGATTCGCTAGCCGATATATTTTTCTTTTTCTGGGACTGTCTTTCTTATGGGGCAGTGGGGGATTGACGGCCGCTGAATTGACCCCTTTTAAACCCGTTCCTCCCACGGTGGCGCCGTCAACAGGAGTCCCCTCTCTACCGCAGTTTGGAGAGCCCCCTCTTGTCGCACAGCCTCCCACAGTCACACCGTCGATCCCTCTGCCTGGAGAGGCGCCTCCTCCCGCACAGCCCCCCCAATTGGGGGGGCCCCCCGCCGTCTCCATGCAACCCTTTCCTCAACCCGCAGCCCCAGGGGCCGTAGTCCCTGAACCTGTCCCCACCCCTCAGATGGGTGCGGATCAACCGACACAACCGCTTCAAACCCCCTTGGCGGCGATACCGACGCCTGGAGGTGGAGGCGCGGGACAGCCCTTGGAGACAGGTCCTGAGACGGCCTTGAGGCCCGTGGACAAGGAAGACGTCAAACAGATTGAAGAAAAGGTTGAAGAAGAGGGTGTTTATTTCAACGTGGCGGATGAAGATATCAATGAGGTCATCAAGCAGATTAGCCGGGCGACGGGGAAAAATTTCATCTTGGGGGACAAGATCCATGGCAAGATAACGATTATTTCCGACCGAAAGATGACAAAGGAGGAGATTTGGGAGACCTTTTTGTCCGCCCTTGAGGTGGCTGGATATACGACGGTTCAGGGGCCAGCCGGTCTTATCAAGCTCGTTGCCTTGAGGGACGCCTTAAGTAGTCCCATTCCACTTTACAAGGATCAAACCCCTTTTACCGACCAGTTTATCACACGTCTGGTGACGCTCAAAAATATCAGCGCCATCGATATGTCCACGGCCATCAAGGCCCTGGTTTCCAAAGAGGGAAATCTCTTTGCCTATCCCGCGACCAATACCCTCATTGTGACGGATACCGGTACAAATATTAAGCGCATCATTGAACTGGTGGAGCAGTTGGATACAGAGGGTCCCCAGGAGACCCTTCAGATTATTCATATCAAGTATGCGACGGCCAAGGACATTGCGGACAAGATTACCCAGCTTTTTGAGGTTGAAGGCTCATCGGGTGGCGGCCAAGGTCAGCCGGCAAGGGGACGGGGGGCACAACAGGTGCAGCAGTTGTCCGAGGTGCCCCCCATTTCCAAGGTGATCCCCGATGAAAGGACCAATACGATCATCATTTTGGCCACGAAGGTCACCCTGGCCAAGGTGCGAGAGGTCATTGCCAAACTCGATGTCCTTCCCGAAGGGCTTGAAGAGGGAAGGATCCATGTCCACTATCTCAAGAATGCCAATGCCAAGGAACTGGCCGACACGCTTTCTCAATTGACTCAAGCCGCCCAATCTCGAAGTCAGCAACAGGGAGCAGCAGGAGCCAAGGCGGGGAGGGCTGCGGCAGGACAACAAGGAGCTGATATCTTGGTTGCCGAGTTTGAAGGGGGTATCAAGATAACGGCGGATGAAAACACGAATGCCTTGATCATCACGGCCAGTTCAAAGGATTATCGTACTTTAGTGGATCGTGTGATTGATAAACTGGATATTCCCAGGCGGCAGGTCTATGTGGAGGCCGTCATCATGGAGCTCTCGATGGACTCCAGTCGGACCTTGGGGACGGGGGTTGTGGGCGGGAAGACATTTACGGTGGGGGGGGCGGATATCGCTGGCTTTGGAAATACCTTTGGCTTTCTTGATCCCGCCATTTTGGCCTCGGGTTTTGCCGCCGGGGCTGCCAACACGGGGAATACAGTGGATTTCAATCTCCCCTCTACAGGAGGTACCGCCTCACAGATCAGCGTCCCGGCCTTCTTGGCGGCGATTGTGGCTGTCCAGGGAGACACCGACATCAATATTTTGTCGACGCCCAATTTATTGACGGTGGATAACGAGGAGGCCGAGATTATTGTGGGTCGTGAAGAACCTTTTCCCGTGGGACAGGCCTCCACGACGGGGGGGGTTTTGCAAACCACTTTTGAGAGACAACCCGTGGCCTTGACCCTTAAACTCACACCGCAGATTAATGAAAGTGATAGTGTGCGGCTTCAAGTGGAGCAATCCGTAGAGGACATCTTGCCCTCTACGGCCCAAGGTCCCCTGGCCTCGCTTGCGGGTCCCTCAACGAGTACGCGGTCTATCAAGACAACAGTGATTGCAAAGGATAATCAAACTATTGTTATTGGGGGTTTGATGCAGGATCGCTACACGACCCAGGTCCATAAGGTGCCTTTATTGGGGGATATCCCTATTTTGGGTTATTTATTTAAGTCCAAGACAAAGACAAAGGTGAAGGCCAATTTGATGGTTTTTTTAACCCCCCACGTCATCAGGGAGGCGAATGATTTTCTCACGATTTTAAAAAGAAAGATTGATGAGAGAAACAATTTTCTTGATAAGAATTTTTCGAAAAAAGATCGTAAACAAATGAGAGAGGCGATTCGAAATCACGCCGAACATCTTTTGGAATATCATGATCCCATTCAGGCCCCTTATGATTATTCAGGGCCTCCCACAGGCCAATCCGGTCTTATGGAAATGCAACCTTCTGATGTTGAGGGGACTCCGGGAGCGGCACCTCCCCCTTCTGTGATTGATCTGGAAAAGGAGATAGATGATGATGTGGATCTGTCCCCCGAATCGGAGCCCGGATATTCAAGACAAAAGGCCTCGGATTATCCTGATTGGAGGCAGTATTCTGAAGAACCCAATGCCCAGGACGAAGAGCAGCCAAGGAAAAAGAAATCCTCCCAAAAAAGACCAGGACGGTATCAGGCGCCGCCCCCTCCCGAGAAACCCGCCCTCCCCGAACAGAAGGATTCTGACAAGATCTTGTCGGAAGAAGATATGGATCTCGCCCTCTAAAATATGTTATAATTCACCGTCTGATTATAAGGGGTTATCTTCATGGAAGATCGCAGTCTGGGTGCCATTTTGCTGGAGAATACCAGCCTGACCCAGGAACAACTGGATGCGGGTCTGGCCCTACAGAAGGATAAAGGGATTCGTTTGGGTGAGGCCCTGGTCCAGTTAAAATATCTTCGTATGGAGGATATCCTCAAGGCGATTTCGATCCAGGTGGGGATTCCCTATTTAAATAAGATTGATCCTGACGAAGTCCAGCTTGAGTTGATTGGCAATCTCTCCATCAATTATGCCAAGCGCAATGAAGTGATTCCCTTGAGAAAAGAGGGTGATGTCATTTCGGTTGCCGTGGCCAACCCCTTTGATCACTGTATCTTGGATGATTTGCGCCTTTTTTACGGGACCCGTATTCGACCTCAGATAGCCAGTTCTTATGAAATCATTTCTTCCATCAATATCGCCTACAACAAGGTGTCTGAGGTGGGGCAAGATAAGATGGTGGGGGAATTGGAGACGGAAAATCTTGATTCGATAGGACAAGAATTGGAAGAAGTTCAGGATCTTTTGGAATCAGCCGATGAGGCCCCCATCATTCGTTTGGTCAATTCCTTGTTGTTTCGCGCCGTCAAGCAAAAGGCCTCTGATATTCATATTGAACCTTTTGATAAGGACATGATTGTCCGCTTTCGTATCGACGGGATTCTCTATGATATTATGCATCCTCCCAAGAAGGCCCAGTCCGCAATCACTTCCCGTGTGAAGGTTATGGCGGATCTCAATATTGCCGAAAAGAGACTCCCTCAAGATGGACGCATTCGTATTAAGATTGCGGGGAAGGATATTGATATTCGTGTCTCGACGATTCCCACATCCCATGGTGAGTCGGTGGTGATGCGTCTCTTAGATAAGAGCCAGGTGATCAAAGACATGGCCTCAATAGGTCTGGCCTCGCGTATTGAAGAACAGATGAAGGAATTAATTCACCGATCTCATGGAATCCTCCTGGTAACAGGGCCGACAGGTAGCGGAAAAACAACGACATTGTATACAGCCCTGTCGCAGATCAATTCGGTGGATAGGAAGATCATTACCGTTGAAGATCCTGTTGAGTATCAATTGTCGGGGATCAATCAAATCCCGGTCAATCCCAAGATTGAGTTGTCCTTTGCCACGGGTTTGAGGGCTATTCTCCGTCAGGATCCCGATGTGGTCATGGTGGGGGAGATTCGTGATCATGAGACGGCGGAGATTGCTATTCAGGCGGCCCTGACAGGTCACTTGGTTTTTTCCACTCTGCATACTAATGATGCGGCTTCTTCCATCACGCGTCTCTTGGACATGGGCATCGAGCCTTTTTTGGTTTCCTCGTCAGTGATTGGGATCATGGCTCAACGTCTGGTGAGGACTGTGTGTCGTAATTGTGCCCAGAAATATGTGCCGAGTGAGGCAGAACTCCAACAAATGAAAGTTACGCTGGAGGCCCTGAAGGGGCGCAAAATTTATAAGGCCGTCGGTTGTCAGACATGTGTTCAGACAGGATATGCAGGAAGAACGGGTATTCATGAATTGCTCTTGATGAATGACAATATCCGCGCCTTGATCATGCAGGGGGTGGATGCGAGTACTATTAAGAGACAAGTGACTCAGGGTGGAATGAAGACATTGAGGGAAGATGGTGTCCAGAAGGTCTTGATGGGGATCACGACCTTGGAAGAGATTTTTCGTGTGACCCAGGATGAAGTCGTGACTGAAACAGTAGCCGCATAATAATGAGTTATGGCAGTTCTAGTTTATAAGGGCATTAATAAAGAAGGTAAGAATGTCAGTGGCGTGATTGAGGCCGAGAGTGAAAAGGCCGGTCGGATCAAATTGCGCCAAATGGGCATTTTCCCCACCAGTATCAATTCCGAGGGCAAAGGAGGGGGGGGTGGTTTTAGCCTCAATATGGAGGTTAGTTTTGGGCGGTATTTCCAAAGGGTCAAGGTCAAGGATGTGGCCTTGCTGACCCGGCAGCTCAGCACCTTGATTCAGGCCAATATCCCTCTTGTTGATGCCCTGACGGCCCTGATTGATCAAACCGAAAATCCAAAACTTCGACTGGTCATTTCCGATGTCAAGGAAAAGGTGACCGAAGGTTCTCGCATGGCGGATGCGATGGCCAATCACAAAAAAGTCTTTTCGGAATTGTATGTCAACATGGTGGGGGCGGGTGAGACCTCGGGGGCCCTCGATGTCGTGATGGATAGGCTGGCTTATTTTACCGAAAACCAGGCCCAATTAAGAAGTAAAATCATGGGGGCCTTGATGTATCCCATCATCATGGCCGGTGTCGGTTTTGGCTTGGTTGGTTTCTTGATTGTTTATGTTGTTCCCAAGGTGACGAAGATCTTTGATGATGTTCATGCCACATTGCCCTTGCCCACGCAGATACTGATTGCGATAAGTTCCATTCTGCAAAATTACTGGTATCTCGTCATACTGGGGATCCTATTGGCCGTTTATCTGATCCGGCGCTATTTTAGGACACCCGGCGGGATTGCGTTGTTTGACAAGTGGTCCCTTAAGGCCCCCATTTTCGGGCGCCTCTTTCGTATTGTGGCCATTGCCCGGTTTGCACGGACTTTATCGACCCTCATGAAAAGTGGTGTCCAACTCCTTAATTCCCTCGATATTGTAAAGAATATAGTCCAAAATACATTGCTGACAGCGGCCATAGAAGAAAGTAAGGTGAGGGTGCGAGAAGGAGAGAGCCTCGCAGAACCGCTGAAAAGAAGTGGACATTTTCCACCCATGGTCACACATATGATTTCAATTGGCGAAAAAACGGGGGCCTTGGAGGCCATGTTGGAAAGGATTGCGGATGCCTATGAGATCGAGGTGGATACGACGGTCAGTACTTTGACGACCCTGTTAGAACCTTTGATGATTTTGATGATGGGTGGTATAGTCTCTTTTATCGTTATGTCGATCTTGTTGCCAATTTTACAACTTAATCAGTTGGGAGTTTAACAGGATGTTGATAAAGGTCCGTCTACTTCGTTGGCCGCTTCGGTCGCTCCTCGACGTACTTGCTAGTACGCCTGCGTTGCGCCTTCAGCGGCCTGCCTCGTATCCGGACCTTTCTCAACATCCTGAAAAGTCACTTGGTCAACAGTCTGTTAAAGGAGGAAATATGTGGAGAAAAATTTTGGCCTCGGAAAGAGGTATGACCTTGATTGAAATCATGGTGGTGGTGACCATTTTAGGTCTGATCGCTACCATCGTGACGGTGAACGTCTTGGATCGTTTGGAACAGGCAAAGGCCAGTGCCACACTGACTCAAATCAAAAATCTCGAGACGGCCTTGGATGAGTTTCGCCGTGACAATGGATTTTATCCCGCCACCGAACAGGGTTTGGCAGCCCTTGTTCAAAAGCCGGAGAGCGGGCGTGTCCCTCATCGGTATCCTCGCAATGGCTATCTCAAGGGAGGGGTTGTTCCTCGCGATTCGTTTGATTGTGATTTTGTCTACTACAGCCCTGGGTTGCAGGGAAATCCCTATGAAATCACCTCCTTGGGAGCCGACTGTCAGGAAGGTGGTGAGGATGCGGATGCAGATATCCACAGCTACCAGACCACTCGGGAGGAGTAAGAATTTACGGATTTTGTCTGAAGGGGGGATGACTTTAATCGAGCTGTTGGTGGGGTTGGCTATTGTGGCCCTGATGCTCGGTATTGTGACGACCTCCCTTGATGGACTTTTTGAGACCAATTTCAAGAAAACTACGGCCCGTCTTTCCTCTACTTTAAAATATCTCTACAACAAGGCGGTGACGGAACGCCTCTATTTGAGGGTCGTCTTTGATCTTGATGAACAGAGTTATTGGGTGGAGTCTACGAGTGAGGTTTATGTCATTAATCCAGAGGTGGCTCAAAAAGCGGCCGAGGGTGTCAAGGAAGAGGAGGAGGAGCCAGAGACGCCTCCTGAAGATGCCAATTTTTCCAAGGAAGAATCCTATCTCTTAAAACCGGTGAAACTGCCGGAGGGTATTTTCTTTAAGGATGTTCAAACATCTTATTTGAATCAAAAGGTGGAGTTGGGTCGTGCCTTTCTTTACTTTTTTCCAAATGGATATGCAACCCCTACCATGATTAACTTTCGTGATGAAGAGGATGAAATCAATTATTCGCTGGAGGTGAAGCCTTATTCTGGCCGGGTGGTGATCTTTGATGAGTATGCTGATTTGGAGAAAGAGGCAAAGTAAGAATCAGTGTTTAGAGAGGGCTCAATGGTTTTATTGATGAAGAAAAGCAAAGGTGGTTTTACCCTGATTGAAGTCATGGTGGCCATTGCTATCTTGGCTGTTTCATTGACGGCCCTGTTTAATTTTCAAAGTAATTCGGTGATTGCCTCCGCCCGTGCTGAAAAAATGGGTATTGCGACGCTTCTGGCCCGGGAAAAGATGGCCCTTGCCCTGATTGAGCTGGAGGATGCCATCAAGGCGGGTGAATCTCTGGATGAGAAAAGTGAGGAGGGAACCTTTGATGACGAGGTTTATCCGGGGTATCGATGGGTACTGACTGTCAGAAAGATTGAGATCCCTCCACCTCCCTTGCCGGAGGGGGGAGAGGTGGATGTTGTTCAGTCGGTTCTTCAGATGATTACGGAATCGATTTCGGAGGCCATTCGGGAGGTACGGCTCAAGGTATATTGGCGGGAGTTAGAGGATCAGGAGGAAGAGATGGAAGTGGTGACTCACATGATCCGGAATCGAACGGGGACAGGCAAGCAAACCACTGTGACGTCAGGCAACATTCCAGCTAGCACTCCTCCAGCAAGCACTCCTGAACCCGCCGAAGAAACGTCTCCTAGGGAAGGCGAAGGTAACTGATACTAATGAGAAACAAAGGTGGCTTTACATTGATCGAAGTGATGGTGGCCGTGGTTATATTGGCCATGATCACCCTTTTGATTTGGCAGTCCAGTGCCGTGACGATTGTCACGAAGGATCGTTTTGAAAAAGAAGATGATCTCATGCATGAAATGGCCTTGACGTTGAATCGCATTGCCGACGATCTTTCAATGGCCTTTATATTGGCCCCCACCTCAGAATTTATCGGGAAAAGTCCATCGGGGGAGGTGCTGACCAAAACGGAGTTTGTGGGTCAGGACCAAGGAGATCAGGACAAGCTGACATTTAACACCTTTTCAAATGTTCGTTATATTAAGGATACCAAACAATCGGATCAGTCTGAAATCACCTATTTTGTTGAGCCACAAGAGGACAATCCTGGACTGTTTAATTTATTAAAACGTCAATCCTCCCCGCTGGACAGTCTTCCGGAGGAGGGAGGCAAGACACTGATTATGATGGAGGGAATCAAGTCGTTCAATTTGCGGTATTATAGCGAGGGACTCAATGATTGGATTGCCGAATGGAATTCGACTTCATTGGAAAATCCTCACAAGATGCCCAAGGCGGTGGAGATCGTCATTACGGTTCCCTATCCCTCGGAAGAGTTAGAGGAAGAAGAAATATTAACATTTCGGACCGTGGCCTTTTTGGAGATGGCCCCCGGTCCTCATGGATCGTAATTTTACTAATCAGAAACAAAGTAAGATGACCTCTTTCCATAACAAACCCTTTGTTTCTGATAGTACTAGCCGCCTTTATGTCCAAATACTCATGATCGGCTTAGTAAGATGATGTGGCGAATAATTAAAAGTGAATCTGGTGTGGCCCTGATTATGGTCCTTTCGGCCGTGGTGATCCTCTCCACCATCGTTGTGGAATTTGCCTACAATGCACACATATCCTACACCATGGCCGCCAATGAGAGGGATCGCCTACAATCTTATTACCTGGCCCGGTCGGCATTGAATTTTGCCAAGCTTCAGATTTCACTGGAAAAGGACCTAAGGCAGAGATTCGCCAAGTATTCCAAATACTTACAAGGAGTTGTCTCCTCGGATCCCTTCTGTAAACAACTCCCGTTCTCCACCGGATTATTTAGGGGGGTCATGGGCGGGGAGGGGGAGGAGGGAGGAGAGCCGGCATCAGAATCAGGAGGGGGGCTTTTGGGATTGGGGGTCATGGGATCCATTAATGCAGAGGATTTTTTAAGTTTTGAAGGAGATTTTTCAGTAGAATGTGATGACGAGCAGGGGAAAATCAATTTGAACTATTTTCGCGATGTTGAGGGAGAGATCAATTCTACCACGGGGAGTAACGCTTATGAGGCCCATAAGAAATTGATCCAAAATCTTTTGACTCAGGAGAGTTTTGAAAAGATTTTGGAAAATAAAAAGGATGATATCAAAAAAATAGTCAATAACATCGCTGATTGGGTCGATTCCAATGACCGCATTAATGAGGCGCCGGGGATTGCAGGGGGCTATGAGGATTCGGAATACGACAAATCAGATTACAAGGTGAAAAATGGGAGATTTTTAAGTATAGCCGAATTATTACTTGTCGCAAGAATAGGGGATGATTTGTATAATGCCTTACTGCCGCATGTGACTATTTATGGTGACAATAAATTGAACCCCTGTATTGCCTCTGATGATATGGTTATATCATTTGTCATGCGTTATTCGGAGGAGGAAGAAAATATTCCTGTCCTTAGCTCCGACAAGGATGAAAGGGTTCAAAAGATTTTGGATGGGGTTTCTGAAGCCTGCATGAACCCGAGTCCGCAGACCAATGATATTGCCACGGCTATTGTGGATGCCTTGGATGTGGCGGAGAATGAGGCGGGAAACGCAAAGAGCAATATAGCCACAGAGATGGCAAAGCAGTTGACCACGACCAATCGTTTTTACGGCCTCAACTTGACGGGTTTTGTCGGGGATATTTCCATGAGGATCAAGGCCGTTTTGGATACGGATGGGGCGATGAATAGTTGGAAATTATTGTATTATCGGGTAGAATAGGATGGAGAAAGAAATACATGCCTCAGACGATTTTGGGTATTGATATAGGGTCCTATTCTGTCAAGATTGCGGAGATAGAGAGGACTTTTAAAGGGTTTGAGTTGGTGGGATTTTATGAACATCCCCTGATTCAGGATGAAGCACTGGCCCATGAACAAATAGTGATGCGGACACTTCAGGTTGTTGTTGATGAGTATAGCCTTCGGCCTGACATTGTTTATTCTGCACTGCCCGGTTTTGATACAGCGATCCGAGAAATAGAGCTTCCTTTTACCAATGCCAAAAAGATCGATTCAACCATCGAATTTGAAATAGAAAGCTATGTTCCCTTGTCCCTTGAGGAGATTGCCGTTGATTACCATATTGTTTCATCGACCAAGACACATTCCAGAATTCTCATAGCCTATGCCAAGAAAAGTGCCTTGGTAAAATTCCTCTCGATTTTTACGGATTCTACTATTGAGCCCCGTTTTGTCGGATGCGAGCCTATTGAGATTGGTAATTTGATTCAATTGGGCTTGCCCACCCCGGAAGAGGCTTATGCCATTGTTGATATTGGCCACCAAAAAACAAATGTGTCCATTTTTGTTGGAAAAAATTTGCAATATGCTCGAACGATTCCCATTGGGGGGGCACATTTGACGGAGGCGATTGAAGACGTCTTAAAGGTTCCAAGGAGTGAAGCGGAAAAATTAAAAATAGAAATAGGTCAAGTGGGCGGTCAGGTGGATTCCATGGATGACATGACGCGTTCCATCGCGACAGCCCTTCAAAAGGTTCTTGATGATCTTTGTATCGAGATCAAACAGACGATGCTTTCATTTCAGGAGAAAAACTCCGAAGTGCCGCAGGCCCTGTTTTTGTGCGGGGGCACGTCACGTTTAAATGGCATTGATGTCTATTTGTCAGCGCAGTTGAGGAAAAATATCAGCTATTTGGATGCTCTGGATTTTGCATTCAATCGTTTGGCAGAGTCAGATTGGTGCCGGCCCATTATTCCAAACGCATTGGCATTGGCCTATCGCGGTGTTTCCTCCAAATATCTTCCCGATATTCAGTTTCGGCGTGGTGATTTTGCTTATCAAGGAGATGTTGATGAATTGACACAAATTGGCAAAGAGGTGGGTATTGTGGGCGTTGTGACTATTGGAGTGGTGATTGCCACTTTAGGTCTCAATTATTTTATGTTGAGTGGAAAAGTCGATAAAATAGGCAAGCGTGTGGCCAGTGTGGCGAGTGAGGTCTTGCCCGGTACCTCTAAAAACACGCTGAGCAGTCCTTCATCCGTCATTTCTATGTTGAGCGGACGCATACTGACCTTGAAAGAAAAAAAAGGGCAAATCGAGGAACAAACCAATATATTGGTTTTAGATGTTATCAAGACTATCTCCGAGATAGTTCCTCCAAAAGATCAAATCAGCATGGATGTAGAAGAAGTCAACATTGCGGGGACGCGACTGAATGTCAAGGGAAGAACAAAATCGTTTGAAGAGGTCGATCGTATTAAGACGGCTATGATGAATTCAAAATTATTTAAGGATGTGAGTTCTGGAAATATAAGAAAAGGCGTTCAGGATGAGGTCAAGTTTGATTTGAGTATGGAAATCCAAGTTTCCGGAAGTGAAGGGGCTGATGGCACTTAAATCCCGATCCTCCATCAAGAGCTTTAATTTAAACAATCTGGCCAATGCCTTTATCGGTTTGTCGCCCCGGGATCGCATTTTTGCATTGGGGTTTGTGGCTTTAGGTATTGTTCTGATCCTATTTTTGCCCCTCTCTATTGCAACGGGTAAGATTCGATCTTTAGAAAAGGAAATAGAGGGTTCACAGGGAAAATTTCGAGACGTTTTGGTCAAGGTGAAGGAATACAATCAGATTCAAACCAGTCTGAGTCAGCTTGAAGCGCAGTTTGGCTCTGATTTTGTCTCTTTGACAACGCAAATTGAAAATATAGCCAATGAGGCCGGTATTAAGGAGAGCATTAAATCACTCAAAGAATCTCCCACGCGAGAGGGTGATTTGTTTGAAACCCGAAGTGCCAATCTGGATTTGAAAGGGATTGATATCAACAAGCTTGTCGATTTCATCTATAAGGTTGAAAATAATTCAAAGACCCTGATGAGATTTCATAAATTTATTGTCAAAACCAAATATAGCAATAGGACCTTGTTGGATGTTCAATGTGAAATTGCTACCTACCGTTTGATTGAGTAGCAATTTGAAAAGTAGGTGATATGGGGACGGTTGCGAAGATCATATTGTATCCTGTTTTTGCCTTGCTTACTTTTATGGTATTTCTTGTCTTCCTTTTTCCTTATGGAAGTTTGAAGGACAAGATTATTAATGAGATCAATAATAATTTGGGTGGTCAATACGAGGTTTCTATTGGGGATTTTAGTCCCGGCATATTTTCAAAAACCCGCCTAAAGAATATCTCATTGTCATCCAAGGGATCTGCAGGTGAGGTCAATCTTCTTTCCTTTGAGAAATTTGATATTGATGTCGGACTGCTTTCCTTGATGATGGGAAGGCTTCAAATGAGTTTTGAAGCGGCTCATGGAAAAAGCAGCTTGTCGGGGACAACGCATATTCAAAAATCCTATTATTCCATTCAAATGAGCCTGAAAAATTTTGACATGGATGCCCTGCGAGTCCTAAAGGATCTCTACAATCTTGATTTGTCGGGACAGTTGAGCGGAAAAATAAATCTTGAAATTTTTCCCTTGGAACCTTTAAGAAATAAAGGAATGGTGGATATTCATATTGGCAGTCTGAAGTTGGAGAAATCAAATATTATGAACCTTCTCGAATTTCCGGCCATGGAATTGGCGGCCTCTCAAGATTCTGGAATACGTCTGGATATCAGAAATGGAAATATACAAGTCCAAAAGGTGAGTCTTACGGGATCCGATCTTGATTTTAAGATGAAGGGCAAGATCTATTTTTCAAGACAGGTCTCCAACTATCGGCTTAATTTGCGGGGCAAATTTCAATTTCCAGCCACCATCACTCCCAAACTCCCCTTCTTGATGCTGATCGACCAGCAAAAAGGGCCGGATGGGAGTTATCCTTTAACGATTACAGGGCGGATGGCCCAACCCAACATTCAAATCGGCGAATTTAAGCTTCCCATATAACTAACCGTAATTGTTGAAGAAACCGATCATTGACAGGGATTAAGGCAGCGATTAAATGTCTTTTGATGGATTGTCTGGTGTTTAAAAAGGGGAATTCGGAGATCTTCCGTTACCCCATTTCCAATCAAACGATTGGAATTGGTCGCGGCACTCATAATCATGTCATCCTCAGTGATGATGAAATATCTCGATCGCACTTAACACTGAGCTATCAGGATGAGGCGATCCTTGTCAGCAATCATTCCTCTAAAGGTTCTCAAAAAAATTCTGTAATTTTCGACAAGACCTCTTTTCAAAAAGGAGATGTCCTCCAGGTAGGATCCTGGTTGATTTTATTGGATGATGTTAAAAGTAATCAGGAAGTGACTCGTGGGGCTTCCGAGGAAAAAACACAGATCATCAACTACGAGCCAAGTAAAGGGACGCTCAATGTTACTACATTGGATGTGACAGTTTGCACTGCAGAAGGAAAGCCCAAGAATTTTAGTTTTAGGCATTTTCCGATAAAAATTGGGACCGGTCCCCACAATTCGTTGATATTAAATGATCCTTATATTTCTCAAAATCATTGTGTCATCGATTCTCGTTCAGGACAATTTTGGATTGTGGATGCTGGCAGTAAAAATGGGACATGGGTTCATGGTAAAAATATCAAAGAAGGGTTACTGTGTTCATCGGACGAGATAGTCTTGGGAAGAACCAATATTCAGATTCGCTGGGCCCAGGCGGCCGAAAAAATCAAACCTCACAAGGATCTTATTTTCGAGGGGATGATAGGATCGTCAAAGGTGATGAGGGAGATATTTTCCTTGATTGAACAGGTAGCACCTAGCGATGTTCCGATTTTTATCTCGGGAGAGACAGGAACTGGCAAGGAGCTCACGGCTCGGGCGATTTATCAGAGAAGCCACAGGGTCGGCAAGCCGTTTATGAGCATTAATTGCGGGGCTATTTCACCCAATCTTATTGAAAGCGAGCTCTTTGGTCATGAAAAAGGGGCCTTTACCGGAGCCGTGAATAGTCGTCGGGGTGTTTTTGAGGCCGCCCATGAGGGGACCCTTTTTCTGGATGAAATAGGGGAACTCCCCTTGGAGCTCCAACCCAAGCTTTTGAGGGTTTTGGAGGACGGAAAGATCAGGCGTGTCGGGGCCAATCATGAAACAGCCGTGGATGTGCGTATTATCACTGCCACGCATCGGAATCTTTTTCATGAGGTTAAAAAGGAACGATTTCGGGAAGATCTCTTTTATCGTCTCTATGTGATCCCCATTATTCTTCCATCGCTCAAGGATCGGCAGGAAGATCTGCCTTATCTTGTTGAAGCCATTCTTGCAACGCATGCCCCTTCGGGCCGGAAGATCTCTTTAACGGCGGAGGCCCTGGAAAAATTAAAAAACCATCAATGGCCCGGAAATATCAGGGAGCTCAAAAATGTGCTCTTGAGATCCATCTATACATCTCAGGATGCCGAAATCACCCCTCGGAGGCTCTGTTTTTTCCCCACACTGGACTCCTTTGTGGAAGAAGCAAAAGAGGATGAAACAAGGCCTCATACCCTGGAGGCAGGGGAGCGTCACATCATCTTGTCGACTCTGAATCAGTGCGGCGGTAACAAGAAAAAAACGGCAGATACCTTGGGGATTGCCAAATCAACATTGTTTAAGAAACTAAAAGAATACGATATTTTGTAGGTTACCGATCCAAGGGTTCTTCACCCACATAATAGAGGATCTCATTGGATTTTAGAACACCCAATTCTTGACGAGCCACCCTTTCAAGATAAGACAATTTGTGAAGATTGTTGATTTCTAATTTTAGTAATTGGATTTCATTTCTGAGTTCGTTATTTTTTTGAATAATCATGTCTTCGGTTTGATTGAGATGATAAAGACGGGCTAAACCCTGATCGCTGAAGGTGAGATAGGCGAAAAATACGGCAATAATGATGAGACTTCCTGTAAGAGAGGGGACGTGAAAGGGGCTTCTCATGATATTTTCATATCACAGAATCTTGGAAAAAGCACTTCCCTTTTCACGGGCCTTGCTGAGGTCGGAAGTTTCTTGAGAGGTTTCTTGGGTCTCTTGGCGGATTTTTTGAGAGATCTCCATGGAACAAAATTTTGGGCCGCACATGGAACAGAAATGAGCCCTTTTGGCCTGTTCGGAAGGAAGGGTCTGATCATGAAAATCCTTTGCCGTATCGGGATCCAAAGACAAATTAAACTGATCCTCCCACTGAAAATTAAATCGGGCCTGACTTAAAAAATTGTCGCGTACCTGGGCCCCTGGATGTCCCTTGGCCAAATCAGCGGCATGGGCGGCAATTTTATAAGCCATGACGCCTTTTTTGACGTCTTCTTTATTGGGCAAACCCAGATGTTCTTTGGGTGTCACGTAGCACAGCAGTGCCGTTCCAAACCATCCGATCAGGGCAGCGCCGATTGCTGAGGTAATATGATCATACCCAGGGGCGATATCGGTAATGAGGGGGCCCAGTGTATAGAAGGGGGCCTCATGGCACCACTCCAGCTGTTTTTCCATATTTTCCTTGATCCTGTGGAGGGGGACGTGTCCGGGGCCTTCATTCATGACCTGCACCTCCTGACTCCAGGCCCTTTGTGTGAGTTCTCCCTGGACCTTGAGTTCACCCATCTGGGCCTCATCATTAGCATCGGCAATGGATCCTGCTCGAAGACCATCCCCAATCGAAAAGGCGATGTCATAGGTGGCCATGATTTCACAAATTTCATCCCAATGGGTGTAGAGAAAATTTTCTTTGTGATGGGCGAGACACCATTTGGCCAAGATGGAGCCGCCGCGACTGACAATACCCGTCATTCGCTTGGCGGTGAGTGGGATAAAACGCAGGAGGACGCCCGCATGAATGGTAAAATAATCGACACCTTGCAAGGCTTGCTCGATCAGTGTTTCACGGAAGATTTCCCAGGTCAGTTCTTCAGGATGGCCTTCCACCTTTTCGAGGGCCTGATAGATAGGAACAGTGCCAATGGGGACGGGGGAATTGCGCAGGATCCATTCCCTTGTTTCTTGAATAGAGGGACCCGTGGATAAATCCATGACGGTATCTGAACCCCAGCGAATCGCCCAGACCATTTTTTCTACCTCTTCTTCAACAGAGCTGGAAAGGGCCGAGTTACCGATGTTGGCATTGATCTTTACAAGAAAGTTGCGGCCAATGATCATCGGTTCGACTTCAGGATGATTGATATTGGCCGGAATAATGGCCCGGCCCCTGGCGACTTCATCACGGACAAATTCGGGTGTCATTTCTTGAGGGAGGGAGGCCCCAAAATTGTGACCCGGATGCTGCTGGGTCAGGGCCTTGCGATGATGTTCAAGCCGCATGTTTTCACGAATGGCGACAAATTCCATTTCTTCTGTAATGATGCCGCGCTTGGCATAATGCATTTGCGTGACACGTCGCCCCGGTTTGGCCTGAAGGGGTTTGCCTTCACAATCCCCTCGATTTTTGATCCAGGATTCACGCAGAGGGGAAAGTCCGTGACGGATGTCAATGGAGATACGAGGGTCCGTATAGGGTCCTGAGGTGTCATACACTATCAATGAAGAGTCTCTTTCTCCTTTTTTGTGAGGAGTGAGGGAAATTTCTCGCATCGGAACCTGAATGGAGGATGTGGACCCCTGGACGTAGATTTTATGAGAATTGGGAAAGGGAGTGGTCGACATAACACCTCTTTTATCATTAATGCAGATTTGAATCCCAGTCCTTCCAAACAGGTTCCAAACCTTGTTGTGCAATATAGGCGGCTACTTCTGGGGCCTTTCGATGATCTTCGATGGCAAATTGTTCTTCGGCGCTAGTCTGCAATTGATAGCCCCCGGGTTCTGTAGAGGATCCAGCGCTCAGATGGGTGACCCCCAGTTGCATCAGGCCATTTCTCAAAGAAGGGGGTTCGCGGGTTGAAAGGACAAGTCCTAAATCGGGAAAGGCGATACGGAAGGCACAGATCAATTGAGTCATGTCTCTATCGCTGACGGGATAGGGAATTTCGAAATGAGAGGCGCATTTTCGCAATCGGGGAAAACTGGCAGTGAAATTGAGCTGCCAGTATTTTTTTCTCATGTAAATGATGTGTTCATAGAGGGCCATGGCGTCTTGTCGCCAGTCAGAGAGGCCCAATAATATGCCCATTCCCAATCGACGGACATGACCTCGGGCGGCGTTTTCAGGAAACTCCAATCTCTTGAGATAATTTTTTTTGGGCCCTCCCAAGTGAACTTCTTCATAACGCTTTGGATCGTAAGTCTCTTGATAGAGGACAACACCATCGACGCCAGCGTCGGCAAGTTCTTGGTATTCGAGGGTTTGGTAGGGTGTTGTCTCTATGGACAATGAAGCGAGATGGGGGCGAAGGGCCCCCACGATTTTTTTGAGAAAGGGGAGAGGAAGGGCGTGACGATGCTCGCCGGCCACCAAGAGGATGTGGCGAAATCCCTGGCCCAGGAGATATTGGGCCTCACTCATCACTTCATCATAGGTGAGTGTCTTGCGGGGGACTTGATTGAGAAAACTAAAACCGCAATAGGTGCAGGAACAAATACATTCATTTGAAAGATAGAGAGGGACAAAGAGATGGATAGTCTTCCCGAAATGTTGCCGTGTGAGCGTATGGGATCTCTTGGCAAGTTCTTCCAATTGAAGTCCGGCGACAGGAGAGAGGAGCGTGGCAAAATCTCTTACAGAGTTGCAACCCGACAAGAGAATATGATGGATGTCTGAATGTTGGATTTTTTCCCAATGGACGGACCATGAAACGTGACTGGGGTAGAAGGGTTTTGGATTCATTTATATCGCCTCTAGAAATCCGGTCAAGGGACTGGAGGCTTCCGCCTCATGATGTTCCGGGGCCCGTCCTGATTCGTAAGCGAGGCGGCCGGCAATGACTCCCTGACGAAAGGCCTCGGCCATTTTAACGGGGTCATGGGCTGTGGCGATGGCTGTATTAATCAAGACGGCATCCGCCCCCATTTCCATGGCCTCGGTGGCATGAGAGGGGGCTCCCAGGCCTGCATCAACGATGACGGGGAGGGTCGCTTGCTCAATAATGATACGAAGGGCCTCCTTCATCTTTAATCCCCGATTGGAACCGATGGGTGACCCCAGGGGCATCACAGTGGCTGTCCCTATATCGGCTAGACGTTTGGCCAAAATGGGGTCGGCCTGGATGTAGGGGAGGACGATAAAACCCTCTTTGACAAGTTCTTCGCAGGCCTTGAGGGTTTCTACAGGGTCGGGCATGAGATATTGAGGGTCGGGGATGACCTCGATCTTGACCCAGTGAGAAAGACCGGCCTCCCGGGCCAAATGGGCCAATGTAATGGCCTCTTTGGCGGTACGGGCCCCGGAGGTATTGGGCAAAAGTTGATAACGCCGACGATCAATGTAATTTAAGATGTCAGTATTGGGGTCGTGGGGCTTATTCAGGTCAATGCGCCGAAGGGCCACCGTGACGATTTCGGTTCCGGAGGATTCCAAGGCCTGTCCCATGAGGGTCGGGGAGGAAAACTTTCCCGTCCCCACCAAGAGACGGGATTGAAAGGTCTTTTGAGCGATGACAAGGGCCATTATCCCCCCCCTACGGCTTGAAGGATTTCGATGTGATCCCCTTCTTTGAGGGGGGTTTTTGACCATTGGGACCGTGGAACGACCTCCCCATTGAGGGCGAGGGCGACGGAGGCATGAGGGAGGGGAAGAGAGGTCATAAAACTTTTTAAATCTATTTGTTTTTCAACACTTTTCAGTTCATTATTGATGAAAA
Source organism: Deltaproteobacteria bacterium RIFCSPLOWO2_02_FULL_50_16 (assembly GCA_001798715.1). GTDB lineage: Bacteria > UBA10199 > UBA10199 > 2-02-FULL-50-16 > 2-02-FULL-50-16 > 2-02-FULL-50-16. The sequence goes on from MGSF01000022.1 coordinate 40,427, forward strand.
TATTTAAAGATTTTACTGGCATTGAATTATGGGACTCCTTGGGTGGGTCATTCATATCAAACGAAAAGAATCGATGTCAAATGTAGAAGTGGGGGCCTAACTTGCCGGATGGGCCAAGTGTAATTTAGGCGCAGACGCTATATCTTTGGCAGGGATAAAGAAAGGGTTTTCTAGGGTTATTTTGGCCCCGTGAGAGAGTATTTTGACTTGGGTTGTTATGGGTTGTTCTTGAAGCAGTGATTGAAGCATGTGGATGGGTTCCTCAAGGGGTTCGGTAGAAAAACGGAAGGTGCCCCAGTGGATGGGGATCATGTATTGGGCCTGAAGATCTTGGCAGGCCTTGAGGGCCTCTTGAGGGTCCATATGACGGTATTTCATAATCCAGCGGGGACGATAGGAACCTATGGGGAGCAGCGCGGCGCTGATGGTCTTTTCTTGTCCCAGTTTTTTGAAATGGGAATGATAGGCAGTGTCTCCACTAAAAAAGATGGCCTGCTCCTCTTTTTCAATGAGATAACTGTTGCAGCCGGTATAGCGGATGCCGCTATATCGGCCCCCTAAGTGACGCGCATAGAGTGCCGTGATCTTGAGTCCCCGGGGACTGGTCCAGGTGGAATGATGGGGAAGTTCGATGACGGGATGGGGGAGTATTCGGTGTATCAGGGGGGCGACGCCTTTGGGGACAATAATAGGGATTTGACAGGAGAGATATTTATAGCTGGGAATATCCAGGTGATCAAAATGGGTATGGGATAACAGGACACACTCGGGCGGGGAAAGACGCGTCAGGTCATCATGACAGGGGACATGGCGTTTGAAGAAAAAGATGTGCGAGCTAAAATTTGGATCTGTCAGGAGGGTCGAACCATCCCATTCGATCAAAGTCGTGGCATGTCCAATGTAAGTAATCGCAATCATTGACAACATTGGTATCAATAGACTAGTTTCATCCTTCCGTCAAATACTAAGGAGTCCAAACTATCAAGAAACAGGTTCATCATGTCATCGTGGACACGCAGTACGACCGTCACTATTGATTGCAAGGCCTTGAGGCATAATTTTCGTCAGATAGTTGCGCGCCTGCATCCGGATCAAAACATCCTTTCTGTGGTGAAATCAAATGCCTATGGCCATGGAGGACCTCAAGTGGCGCGGATTTTGGTGGAGGAAGGGTGTTCCTTTCTGGGGGTAGGGACTATTGATGAAGGGCGGGCCTTGAGAGAGGCCGGCGTCCGTGTCCCTATTTTGGTTCTCCTGGGGGATATTGGCGGGGGCTATCAAGAGTTGCTCCATCATCAGCTGATCCCCGTGATTCAGGATTTTGACACTTTTTGTAAATTTGAAAACTGGCTCAACCAAAACAACAAGAAATCGAGTTTTCATCTCAAGGTGGATACAGGAATGACACGATTGGGATTTTTGCCCGACGAGCTCTTATCAAAGGCCTCTGTGCTGAGTCGGTCATCGGTCTTGAAGATTCAGGGGGTCATGTCCCATCTTATCGATGCCACGGATGTTGAAAGGACGGGGAGTCAACAGGAGGCCTTCGATCATTGTCTTCAAATTTTGAGGAAGAATGGAGTACAGCCGCAGTTCATTCATCTGGCGAACAGTGTGGCAACCATTGAAGATCGGTTTTCTCAGTACAATATGGTGCGACCGGGCATTGTCCTCTATGGGGTCCTTCCCCACCCTCGGTTACAAGAATTTGTTTCGTTGAAACCCATCATGACTTGGAAGACCAAGGTCATTAATGTCAAAGAAGTTCCGGCAGGGACCGTTGTCAGCTATAATGCGACCTTCAAAACGAGACGGCCCTCACGCATTGCGGTCTTGCCGGTGGGTTATGCCGATGGATATCCCCGTCGGCTCTCCAATCGGGCCCATGTCCTCATTCGTGGTCGCAAGGCCCCTGTGGTGGGGATCGTTTGTATGGACCTGACGATGGTGGATGTGACGGAGATTGGATCTGTTTCTATTGGGGATGAGGTGGTCTTGTTGGGAGGTCAGGGTTCCGAGACTCTATTGGCCGAAGAAATGGCCCAATGGGCCGATACAATTCCCTATGAGATATTAACAGGGGTGGCCCTGCGTGTGCCCCGAATCTATCAGGATGAAGTCCATTGAAAAGAGTGAACACTTTAATAAAAAGGATGACTCAACTCAATTTTCAAGGTCCCTTTGAAGTCGCGGGATCTGGTTTGATGACGTTTATTCGATATCTGGGAGACTTCTTTCTTTTTGTCCGCTCTTATTTTTTATGGAATTTTCGCCCCCCTTGGCGATGGGCCCTGACCTTTAAGCAGATGGAGTTTATTGGGATCTATTCGCTTCCGATTATTGTCTTGACGGCGACTTTTAGTGGGATGGTTTTTGGTCTTCAGATCGGCTATGCCTTCCGGGCCTTTAATGCAGAGTCCATGGTCGGTTCTACAGTGGGATTGGCCCTGACCCGAGAGATAGGACCTGTTTTTGCGTCCCTGATGGTGGCTGCAAGGGCCGGATCGGCGATGGCCGCCGAGATTGGATCCATGAAGGTGACGGAGCAGCTCGATGCCATGAGTACAATGGCAGTCAATCCGATCCAGTATTTGGTTGTGCCCCGGGTCACAGCCGGCGTGTTGGTCGTTCCCTTGTTGTCGATTGTCTATATTGCTGTGGGCATCTTGGGGGCCTATGTTGTGTCGATCTATATGCTCCATATCCCCGATGTCTATTTCATTCAGAAATTGGAATATTATGTGGACCCTTCCGACGTGATGGGAGGCGTTGTGAAGGCAGCCGTCTTTGGTTTTTTGTTGGCCCTTATTAGTTGCTACTGTGGCTATCGTACCGAGGGAGGGGCCGAAGGGGTGGGGCGATCGACGACCAAGGCCGTTGTTGTGTCGTCGGTCACCATCCTGGTGACCGATTACTTTTTGACATCTTGGATCTTGGAGTTTTTTTAAAAGAACATGATTCAATTGATTAACATTCGTAAGTCATTTAACGGGAATCAGGTTCTCAAAGGGGTCAATCTCCACATTCCGAAAGGGAAGGTGACGGTGATTTTGGGTCCCAGTGGTTGTGGAAAAAGCGTCCTGATGAAGCATATGATTGGATTGTTGGTCCCTGATGAGGGTCGTGTTCAAGTGGATGGTGTGGATATCCATCGCTTGGATGATGCTCGACTGAACAAGTTTCGCAAAAAGTTTGGCATGCTTTTTCAAAGTGCGGCCCTTTTTGATTCGCTGACGGTTGGTGAAAATGTGGCTTTTCCCTTGGTCGAACACGCCTCCTTTTCAAAAAGGGCAATTGATGATCGAGTGCAAGAGTGTTTGGCCCTTGTGGGCCTTCAAAATATTGTCCACAAAATGCCTTCGGAGCTTTCAGGTGGCATGCGAAAAAGGGTTGGACTTGCCCGGGCAATTGCGTTACAACCCGAGATCATTTTGTATGATGAACCAACGACGGGTCTCGATCCTTTAATGACGGATGCCATCAACCATCTCATTATTGACACTCAAAAAAAATTGTCGGTGACCTCAGTTGTCATCAGTCATGATATCGAGGGCACTTTTGAGGTGGCTCACAAGGTGGCTGTGCTCCATGAAGGGGTCATTGTTGCTGAGGGGAGTTCTCGTGATATCACAGGTTCTTCTCATCCCTTTGTCCAGAAATTTTTGTCAAAACGTTCTTAGGGGGGGGCTTGAAAAAGATTAATATCGAAACAAAAGTAGGACTCTTCGTTTTTCTGGCCATCGCGATTTTGGCCTATATGACTGTGCGTGTGAGCGATCGAGGGGGTTTTGGGAAGAGTACATATCCTGTTTATGTCCATCTCACCTCAGCCGAAGGATTGACCTACAGGACCCCTGTTGAGATTGCAGGGATCCAGGTGGGCTTTGTGGATGATTTTGAGTTGGTGGAGGGTCGTACGGCTCGGTTGAGATTGCAGATCAGGGAGGATGTTCAGCTTCCTGTGGATGTTCAGGCACAGGTCAGGACAAAGGGTTTTTTGGGAGAAACATATATTGATATTGTTCCCGGCCAATCTTCCGAAAAGATCGTGCCGGGAGGTGATATCGTGGCTGTGAATCCCTATATTGATTTTTCCCAGCTCACGGCGGATATTCATGACATTCTCTCTGGTGATGATGAGGCGTCTTTAAAAAAGATTTTAAAAAATTTGGCGGTTTTTTCTGAAAATCTCAGCAGTTTTAGCGAAAAAAACAATCAGAACTGGGACAGTATAGTGGAAAACATGGCTCACCTCTCCCAGGATCTGCGTGAGATCGTCCAGCAAAACAGGGAGATCATGAATGAGACCATGGAAAGATTGGCGAGTGTTGTTCGTAAAATTGATGAGGGACGGGGGAGCTTGGGCCAGCTCATCAACGATGATCGTACGGTTGAAAACCTGAATAATACCTTACAGGGCCTCAATGAAACAATCGGAGGCGTGAGCCGTTTTCAGACAGAGATTGGCTATCATTTGGAATTTCTCGGTCAAACAGAGGCTTTTAAAAACTATGTTTCCTTGGCCCTCAAACCGAGGCCGGATAAATATTTTCTCTTGGAATTTGTTGTGGATCCCAATCCCTCGCCGGTCGAGACTATTACGACGACCAATGTGACAACAGGGGGGGCGACCACTGCAGTGACGACGCAGACCAGTCGTATCGATAAGAATAAATTTCTTATTTCCGCCCAGCTGGCAAAGCAGTTTCATGACTTTACAGTTCGTGGGGGCATCATCGAGTCTCGCGGGGGAGGGGGGCTTGATTACAGCCGGGGGCCCTTTGGACTGGAGTTTTCGGCCTATGATTTTCGCACGGATAATAATCAAAGACCTCACTTAAAAGTGATGGGGACAGTGAATCTGACCGACAACATTTTCCTGCTCTCCGGGGTGGATGATATGATCAATCCCCAGCAGGATCCTGATTGGTTTGTCGGGGCGGGTCTCCAATTTGTTGATGAAGATATTCGTTCGCTTTTTGGAGCCGTCAAATTGAGTCCCTAACAAAGGAGGGATGACTCATGCCGAAGATCAAGCGAGCCATCATCAGTCTCTCGGACAAGAATGGAATTATTCCTTTTGCGCGATTTCTTCACGAAAACAAAGTCGAAATCTTGTCGACAGGCGGAACGGCCAGCCTGCTCAAAAAAGCAGGGATTCCCGTTACCGAGGTCTCTGATTATACGGGTTCTCCGGAGATTATGGACGGGCGTTTAAAAACCCTTCATCCGAAAATTCACGGTGGTTTGTTGGCTGTGCGTCATAATGCCAAACATATGGAGCAGATCAGCAAGAATAATATCAAACCTATTGATATGGTTGTTGTCAATCTTTATCCCTTTGAGCAGACCATTCAAAAGGAGGATTGTTCTCTGGAAGAGGCTATCGAGAATATTGATATCGGGGGACCGACAATGCTGCGTGCAGCGGCCAAAAATCATCAGGATGTGGCGGTCGTCGTGGATCCGGATGATTATTTGCTTGTGATGGATGAGATGAAAAAAAATCACGGTGACATCAGTCCTCAAACAACCTTTCGTTTGGCCCAAAAGGTCTTTGCCCTGACCTCCCGATATGATGGGGTCATCTGCAATTATCTTTTAAAGGGAGACAAGAATTTTGCCGATGTTGTCAATCTTCAGGGTCGAAAAAAACAGGAGCTTCGTTATGGGGAGAATCCCCATCAAAAAGCGGCATTTTACCAGGAGGTGGGGGCGGGGGAGGAAGGGATCAGTGGTGCCGTGCAACTGCATGGGAAGGAGTTGTCGTTTAACAATATTATCGATTTTGATGCCGCCTATGAGGCGGTTCGCAGTTTTCAAGAGACGGCGGCTGTTGTCATCAAACACACCAATCCGGCGGGTTTGGCCCTTTCAGACGAATCCCTTGTGGAGGCCTTTATTCGGGCCCGGGATTGTGATCCTCTCTCGGCCTTTGGAGGGGTGATCGGGCTCAATCGTCTCGTGGATGCGTCGACGGCCGAGGCGATCGCCAAGGATTTTTATGAGGGTGTGGTGGCTCCAGAATTTTCCAAGGAGTCCTTGGAGATATTGAGGCAGAAGAAAAATATCCGTTTGCTCAAGGCCTCTTTTAGGTGGGATCCTCGTGCCTCGGGATGGGATATCAAGAAGGTGAGCGGGGGTTTTTTAGTGCAAAATAGGGATGTGGCAGCGCTTTCCATCCGTGATTGTCAAGTGGCGACGGAGCGAACCCCTACAGAAGAGGAGTGGAAGGCCCTGGATTTTGCCTGGCGCGTCGTGAGATATGTCAAATCGAATGCCATTGTCTTTGTGAAGGGCACGCAGACTATTGGAATCGGAGCGGGTCAAATGAGCCGCATTGATTCCACAAAGATAGCGATATCAAAATCTCGATCTGACATGAAAGGTTCTGTGATGGCTTCAGATGCCTTTTTCCCCTTTTCTGACAATGTTGAAACGGCCTTTCAGGCGGGATGTACGGCCATTATTCAACCCGGAGGTTCCATCCGAGATCAAGAGTCTATTGATGCGGCCAATCAATCAAAAATGGCGATGGTGTTTACGGGAATGAGGCATTTCAGGCATTAGCCCCTCTCTTTATTATATTTATGAAGGTAAGGGGCCATCCCTACCTTAATAAACTATAATAGGGAAAGGGATAGCGGGAGTTTCTCATGAAGGTTTTACTCGTCGGTGGTGGCGGTCGAGAACATGCCTTGGCCTGGAAGATAGCCCAGAGTCCAAAAGTCACAAAGCTTTTTTGTGCCCCAGGCAATGCGGGGATTTCACAGGTTGCCGAATGTGTTCCTATTGCCGCTGAGGCCGTTCATGAGCTTCTTCAATTTGCCAAAGATCAAAAGATAGATCTCACGGTGGTGGGTCCGGAACAACCGCTTGTGATCGGGATCGTGGACACCTTTCGTCAACAGGGGCTTAGAATCTTTGGACCCACACAAGGGGCCGCTCGACTCGAAGGCTCTAAGGTTTTTACCAAGAGATTTTTGGAAAAATATCGTATTCCAACGGCGTCCTATGGTATTTTTGACACCTATGAGGCGGCCCTGTCTTCTATCCAAAAGGATAATTTTCCCCTGGTGATGAAGGCGGATGGACTTGCGGCCGGAAAGGGTGTCCTTATTTGTCAGGATTTTGGTGAGGGCAAAGAGGCCCTGGAGGTTTTTTTTCGTAAACGGGCCTTTGGAGCAGCGGGAAAACGTATTGTCATCGAGGAATTTTTAAAAGGGGAGGAGGTCTCTTATATTGCCTTTTCGGATGGAGAACATTTCCTTCCGCTGGCCTCTTCGAAAGATCACAAAAGGATTTTTGACAATGATCAGGGTTTAAATACGGGGGGTATGGGGGCTTTTTCCCCGACTCCCGCCTTCACGCCTGATTTGGAAAAAAGAGTCATTGAGACCGTCATTCGACCCACCATTCAGGGGATGAAGGATGAAGGGACTCCTTTTGAGGGCATTCTCTATGTGGGATTGATGCTGACGAAGGAAGGTCCGAAGGTTTTGGAGTTTAATGTCCGCATGGGTGATCCTGAGACCCAGCCTCTATTGGTTCGGATGAAGACGGATATTATCGAGATTATTGAAAAGGTTTTTACCCGGCGTCTCCATGAACAGGTTGTTGAATGGGAGGCTAAGACTTCTCTTTGTATTGTCATGGCCTCAGGGGGTTATCCGGGGAAATATGAGAAAGGACATGTCATCGAAGGGCTTGATGGCATTCAACAGGATGTTTTTGTGTTTCACGCAGGGACTGAGTGGGGAATCGGGGACAAAAAAGGCAAGATTGTGACGAATGGAGGGAGGGTTTTGGGAGTGACAGCCTTAGGGGATGATCTTGAAGAGGCGAGAAAGAAAGGATATAAGGCTGTATCACAGATTCATTGGCCCCATGTCCATTATCGCCGTGATATTGGTCGTAGCCAGTCAAACGAGAAAGGATGAGCATGAAGAAAAAACAGCCATTGGTGGGTATTTTGATGGGAAGTGATAGTGATGTCTTGGTCATGGGTGAAGCGGCAAAAATTTTGGATGATTTCAATGTTCCCCATGAGCAAGTGATTACGTCGGCCCACCGCTCCCCTAAGAGGACAATGCTTTATGCCGAATCAGCGTCCAAGCGGGGGATCAAGATCTTGATTGCCGGGGCAGGGTATGCGGCCCATTTGGCGGGGGTTGTAGCGGCACAAACCGTTCTTCCGGTGATTGGAGTGCCCATTGATTCCTCCTCTTTGAAGGGTCTTGATGCTATCCTGTCCACTGTCCAGATGCCGGGGGGGATTCCCGTGGCAACCATGTCCATTGGTAAGGCGGGGGCCAAAAATGCCGCCCTGATGGCAGTGGCCATATTGGCGCTTTCGAATCAAACCTTGAAAAAATCCCTAGAATCCTATCGTCGCAAATTAGAAAAAGGTATTTTAAAAAAGAATAAAAAACTGCAATCTAAAAATTTATAAGATGAATATGTCTCAAATTATTTCTATCAATCACAGCCAACCAGAACCGTTACTGATCCATGAGATAGTGCAGGCTATTCGTGATGGAAAGGTGGTGGCTTATCCTACAGAAACCTTTTATGGTTTCGGCGTTGACGTGAGTCAAGAGACGGCCATCAAACGCCTTTTTGACTTAAAAAGACGTGATTATGGCAATCCGATTGCGGTGATCGTTGCCGATCAGGAAATGTTGTATACGGTGGTTCATGATGTTCCGGAAACGGCCAAAACTTTGATGGAAATTTTTTGGCCGGGACCTTTGACCATCTTGTTTCAAACAACGGACAAAATTTCAAGGCAGTTGACAACCAATACGGGAAAGATAGGCATTCGTGTCTCTTCCGATCCTATTGCTGCAAGTATTGTAAAAGAGATGGGCCGACCCCTGACAACGACCAGCGCCAATTTGTCAGGACATCCGCCTTCTTTTAGCGCGCAGGATGTCATACACTATTTTGGCGATAAGATTGATTATATTGTTGATGTTGGAGAGTTGCCTCCTAGTTTAGGTTCGACAGTTGTTGATGTGTCAGAAGAAAAGATAGTCTTGATTCGTGAGGGTGTGCTAAAGGCAGAGTCCATATTCAAGCATTTTGGCAAGGACTATTCGACGACGTAAAGGAGTGGCTCCTATGAGTGTTTTCCCTAAGATTTCCCCATTTAGAGGTGTTCGTTATAATCTAGATCGCATTAAGGATGTTTCTCTTGTTGTGGCTCCTCCTTACGATGTCATCAGTTCGAAGCGACAGGAAGAATTGTATCAGCTACACCCCTACAATGTGATTCGGTTGATTTTAGGAAAGAAAAATCAGTCCGATGGGGAAAATGATAATCAATATACCCGGGCGGCTCGTGATTGGAATCTCTGGCAAAAAGAAAATATACTCATTCGCGACCCTCATCCTTCTATCTATATTTATCATCAGGAGTTTAATGTTCCGGGTCAAGGACGTGTTGTGCGCAAGGGTTTTTTGGCGCTCAAGCGGTTGGAGGATTTTGAAGAAGGCGGTGTCAAACCCCATGAGAAAACCATCGAAGGTCCTAAGGCAGATCGTTTGAAGCTGATGAAGGCCTGCCAATCTAATTTCAGTCCTATTTTTGGACTTTATGCCTCACAAGATTCTACTGTTTCAGATCTAATCAGTTTGGAGAACAGGGAGAAATCTCTGATTGATATTTCTGATCTTGATGGTGTACGTCATTGCCTTTGGAAATTAGAAGACTCTGATGTTATTCAATCCATAGTACGATCCATGACGGATAGAACTATTCTCATTGCGGATGGACATCATCGTTATGAGACGGCATTGAATTATCGCAATTGGATTAAGGGAAAGGGTAAGATCAGTGACGATTCACCGGTGCATTATGTTTTGATGTATTTTGCCGATATGGGAGACCCCGGCATGCTGGTTTTTCCCACTCATCGGATGCTTCGTCGTTGGCCCAAATTTCACTGGCTTACATTCTTGAGTCTTTTGAGAAAGAATTTTGAAGTAGAGGTTTTTAAGCGTGATCATAAAGAGGATTTTTTAAAAATTTTAAAGGATAAAAAATCTAAAGATCATGTTTTTGGAGTCGTGAGTTGCGAAGACCCACAACATTTTTATTTACTGACTTTGAATGATAATAATGTCATTAATCATCCAGGCCTTCAAGATATCGCTGCCCCGCTACGACGTCTCGATGCGGGCATATTGCATCACCTCATATTGAAGAAGCTCCTCGAGATGTCCGAGGAGCAACAGAGAGATCCGCAATATATGGATTTTATCAAGGAGGAGCAAAAGGCGTGGGAGCAAGTGGAAGAAACCGACGTTCAATGTCTCTTTCTTATGAAGGCTCCAGAAATGAAACAAATTCAAGAGGTTGCAGATGCCGGTCTTATCATGCCGCCGAAAACGACCTACTTTTATCCCAAGCTTCTTTCAGGTTTGGTTTTTAACAAAATAGATCTTCAAGGGGAGTGAGGCCTACTTTTTTCGATATATTTGAACTTTGGCCTTATTTTTAAAATGAAGATCTTTGATTTTTAATGAAGGGAACTGATCCTGAATCTTGAGAAGTATTTCATGTTTTAATAGGTGTAGTTCTTGAGTCCAGCTAGGACTTTTTGTTTGAATCGTTAAAAGGCCATGTCGGAGGCTTAGAGGTTCTGTTTTTGTCGATATCGTTTTGCCTAGTATTTTCTCCCATGCAAGGGAGAGATCGGTGAGTTCGGCATTTTGGGGATGGAGTAGTTGAGGCAGAGAATTTTCCAGTATGTCCTTAATTGAAGTGGGCCTCGACAGACCTGATTTTTGACTCATCAAGTCATAAATATCGCAAGTGAAAGTTTTTGACAAGTCTGAATTCAAGCTGTAGTATTAAGTTTCGTTCGTGAAAGAAGGGGTTGTTTTTTTATGAATAAAAAGGAATTAAAAGAGCTTAAAGAGATTTTAGAGGGTATGAAAAATGAGCTTTTAACCCAGGCCGAGCAAATGCGTCAGCGGAGTTTGGGTCTTGATGTCGAGGATTTGCCGGATGAGGTTGATCTAGCGACCTCTGAGACGGATCAGTCTCTTAATCTTCATTTAAGGGATCGGGAAAGAACTCTCTTCAAAAAAATTGAGGATGCCCTCGAACGCATGGAAAATAACGAGTATGGAAAGTGCACACTCTGTGATGAAGAGATTGGTTTTAAACGTCTCAAGGCCCGTCCGGTGACGGATCTCTGTATTCGGTGTAAAGAAGAACAGGAAAGTGTTGAAAAGAGGTACGCCGAGTAATTTTCTTTTCTAACCCCGACTCGCTCCGAAGGAACTCGTCGGGATAATTGTCTGTAACACCAGCGCTTGTATGTACTTCGCGCTGTTTACAAGTCAGTTCATTAATGTCTATCCATAAGGACTGACAGTACTAAGGCAAATGACACACCCCTTGGGGTTTTCAATGTATAGTGGGAAATGGCCGCCTTAGTAACAGACACTAACCTATCAAAACAGATTCTTTTGCAAGGAGGCGTTTTTTTGTTCCGGGTAGGAAATTCCTAAATGATGATAAGCCGCTCTTGAGGCCATGCGACCCCTGGATGTTCGTTGAATATAACCGCTCTGGATCAAAAAGGGTTCGTAGAGATCTTCAATCGTTCCCTTGTCCTCGCCAATAGCGGAGGCCATGGTTTCCACGCCCACAGGGCCTCCTTGAAACTGTTCGATGATTGTTTTCAATATTTTGAGATCCATCACATCGAGTCCCTTTTCATCAACTTCGAGAAAATCAAGGGCCTTTTTGGCAATGTCTTTGTTGATAGTCCCTGAGGCCTTGATTTCGGCGAAATCGCGAACACGTCGCAAAAGGCGATTGGTAATGCGGGGAGTTCCCCGAGAACGCTTTGCTATCTCAAAAGCCCCCTCAGACTGGAGAGCGACACCGAGGATTCTGGCCGAGTGAAGTGCGATTTCTTTGAGTTCTTCAGGTGAATAAAAATCAAGACGGGCACTGATGCCGAATCGATCGCGCAAGGGAGATGTCAACAGTCCCGCTCGTGTTGTGGCCCCGACAAGGGTAAAGGGAGGGATGTCGAGTTTTACAGTTTTTGCGGAGGGACCTTGACCAATGATGATGTCGAGTTTGTAGTCTTCCATGGCCTGATACAGGACCTCTTCAATCACAGCGGAAAGGCGGTGGATTTCATCGATGAAAAGGATGTCAAGGGGAGCTAAATTGGTAAGAATGGCGGCAAGGTCGCCCTGATGTTCGATAGCGGGGCCTGATGTGGCGCGAATGTTGACATTCATTTCATTGGCCATGATGTGGGCGAGCGAGGTCTTGCCTAGACCAGGAGGGCCGTAGAAAAGGGCGTGGTCGAGAGATTCTTTGCGTTTTTTGGCGGCTTGGATAAAAATGTCCAACTTCTCTTTCAAACCGCTTTGTCCCACAAATTCCTTGAGTGTTTTTGGTCTGAGAGAGGTATCAAAGGGGATATCTTCATCAATTCGAACAGGGTTTAAGTTTTTTTGTTCAGACATTATGAACGGGCTCCTGCAATGTTTTGTAATGTTTCACGGATGAGTGATTCTAGGGTGGCTTCTTTGGAGAATTTCAGTTGAGTGACCGCTTTTTCCGCCACATTTTTGCTGTAGCCAAGATTCATCAGTGCCGATTCGACATCTTTTGCTATGGCCTGGTAGGGCAGAATGGATTTTGAGGAAGAAATAATTTCGAGTCCCTCGAGCTTATCCTTCAAATCGATGACTATACGAGTGGCCATTTTTTTTCCTACACCTGGAATGGTGGTCAGTTTATCAACATCTTCTCGTTGGATGGCCTCTGTCAGCTCTAATGGAGGCATTCCTGAAAGAATATTGAGGGCGAGCCTGGGTCCGATGCCGTTGACTTTAATCAATTTTAGAAAAATGGTTTTTTCCAAGGTATCGAAAAAACCAAAGAGAGACAATTCATTTTCCCGCATGTGAGTATATATTTTCAGGGTAACCCTTTCACCTATGGAAGGAAGACGTTCGTAGGTTCTTGGAGAAATGTGGATTTCATAACCGACCCCACCCACATCTATAGTGGTGGATCCTGTGCTTTTATCGGAAAGGAATCCTTTGAGTGAACCAATCATGCTGAAGCTCTCATTCCTTGCAAGTTAGTATTTGTGTGGGCATGACACAGGGCCACTGCCAAGGCGTCAGAGGCATCGAGAGGCGGTTTTTCTTTGAGCCGGAGCAGTTTCATAATCATTGCCTGAACCTGTTCCTTGGAGGCTTGACCATAGCTCGTGACAGCCTGTTTTATTTGCAAAGGGGTGTACTCATATAAAGACAAACCGGCTTGTATAGCGGCTAAAATTAAAACGCCTCGACTATGACCCAATTTAAGTGCGCTATTGGCATTTTTCGAAAAGAAGACATTTTCAATAGACAAAACATTAGGTTTTGATTCTGCGATGATGGAAGATAATCCTTGATATATTTCCAGAAGCCTGTTGGACAAGGGGCTGTTTGAATTGGTTCTAAGGCAACCATAGGTTAAAGGAATCCATTGATCTTTTTTTTTCTCGATGACTCCATATCCTGTGATATGAGAGCCTGGATCAATTCCTAGAATTTTCAATTTTGTTCATGACCTCCTGTGAGATATCAAAATTTGAGTAGACATTTTGTACATCATCATTGTCATCAAGGGCTTCCATGAGTTTGAGCATTTTTTCCCCGTCTTTGTCATTGAGATTGACCGTGGTTTTGGGGACCATCGTGATATCGGAGCTCGCCGCCTTGAGACCTTTAGTTTCTATTTTCTTCTTGATCTCATCGAGGTGAAGAGGGTCGACATAAAGTTCCCACAAATCCTCTCCATTGACGAGGTCGTCGGCACCCGCTTCAATAGCGGCCTCCATAAGGGCATCCTCTGAGACTGTGGATTTGTTGAAATTAATTTGACCTCGCTTGTTGAAGATCCATGCGACACAGCCGGCTTCTCCCATGTTGCCACTATTTTTTGTCAGAATATGACGAATTTCAGAAATAGTTCTGTTTTTGTTGTCTGTGACGATCTGAATTAACAGGGCTGTTCCTCCTGGTCCATATCCTTCAAGGATACATTCTTCGTAGTTAACCCCTTCAAGCTCACCAGTTCCCTTTTTGATGGCTCGGACAATATTATCCTGAGGCATGTTGCCTTCTTTGGCCTTATCAACAGCGGTTCTTAAGCGGAAATTGGAATCGATATTACCGCCGCCCTGTCGGGCAGCCACCGTTATTTCTCGGATGAGCTTGGTAAATAAGGCCCCTCGTTTGGCATCATTAGCTCCTTTTTTTCTCTTAATGGTGGCCCATTTAGAATGTCCTGACATTTTGATTCTCCTCATCTACGTTCTTATTTAGGACGTACCATAAAGGTTCCTAGAAAGCAATTATCGTCTCATTGAGGCTTGATGGGGAAAGAAGGAAGCGTCGTGGCAGGAGAGTCTGGTAGTATAGAGGGGGCCGCCAAGCCTTTAATTTCAAGGGATATAGGGCGTTCTACGACGCCTCCACTTTGGCGATCTCTCACCGTAATGATGAGGGTGTGAGGACCGGGAAGGGTGGCAGGAGGGATAATGAGACTGCTTTTCAATCGGAGCGCTTCGCGAGAAAAACTTTCAATTTTTTTGTCGACAATGTTCATTTTCTCCCAAATGATAATGCCAGAGGGGTCATTGAGGATAAAATCCATCTGAAGCCAGGCCAATCCTTTTTTTATTTTGGCTCCGGAGGCTTCAATGGTGACATAGAGGATGTTGCCCGGAAAGAAAATGGGTTCGGAAGGCGTTTGGTGGTTTTGATCCTCAATGATGACTTGATCGATTTGTAACTGGTCAAAGAATTGACCTTTGAGCCAACCTTGCCATTGGCGAGGGACATGAAAGGATTCCAGATTGATGAATTGTTTTGATTTGAGGAAATTTTTAGAATTGTTAATACCGGTATACAACAGAAAAATTCCCGCCAGTAATGTTAAGAGAAAAATAAAAAAACGCAGAAAAGTGACAGGATGTCGGACAACGACGGTCATGGACCATATGTCTCCTAGCCTTTGCTTTTGTCTTGAAAAAAAACATGAAAGGTAGCCTAAGGGTGTGAGATCTAGGGGGCGGATGAGATTGCGCATCAGAATCGCGGCAAATCGGGGAGAGTACCCCTCTTCGTCAAGTATTTTCATGCCCAGAATCATTTTGCCCGGAGTCCCTTTGCCCCATAATTCAAATCCCAACCAGTAAAAAACAGCGATGAGGGAAAGAGAATTCAAGAGAATGGATGAGATAAGAGGGATATTTGAGGGGATCATCAAGAAAAAGCCTGAGAGGATGAGCGATATAAGGAGGAGATCTATGAAAAAGGAGAAAATTCTACGGTTGGCAGTAGCCAAATGTAATTTTGCAATAGGCATCCTTTCGGAGGGGTCTGGGATCTTGCGGATGACTTTTGTGCGTCCCATAACATCCCCCAAGCGGCAATGAAAAGGGGAGCTTTCCATGAAGAGGAGAAGGAAAATTGGGAAAACGGCAATGTCGATAAAGCGAAAAAGATTACGTATGAGAATCGAAAAAAAAGAAGGAAATCTGTCTTGAAGGTTGAGTACTTTTATATGTGTCATGAGTTTGCCGATGGTTGTGGCCCAAACACCTTCCCAAATGATGTAGTAAACAAAAAGGGCGCTTAAACCGATACCCCCTAGGATCAGTTGTTGCATTTCGGAAATATTCCAGGGAAGCGGTATGTCCTTTCGAGTGACAAAGGAATAATAGGCACAGTATCCGCCCGACAACAGGAGGCCAATGAAGGCCAGATCGATGCAAAAGGCCATGAGTCTTTCATGAAGATGAGCGGGGCTTTGTCGAAGGGCTTGGTGGGAGATATTTTCCGAGGATGTTTCCGGGATATTTTCAACATGGGTGACGGAGGGGTTTTCGGAGACTTCTTCGGTGTTTTGATTCATGTATTTTTAAATAATTTAATCAGCAGATCGGGATAATCCGTAATCAATCCATGGACGTTCTGTTTGGCAAAAAAACGAGCCTCATCCATACTATTGATGGTCCAGACTATTATTTTGTAACCCTTTTTATGAAAACGGTCAATACTTTGCTTGGTGGCGAGGCATGTCGAAGGATTAAGAGTGGTCACTTTGGCCCAAGGGGCAAATAGGGCGCGTCGATTATGCCATGATTGTCTTTCATAAAAAAGGAGGGCCCTCTCAATATGCGGGGCATGTTTATAGAAATATCTCAGTGAAATAGGATTAAATGAGGATATAAGAATATGACTTTCGATTTTGAATGTGTTGAGGATTTGCAAAACCGCCTTTTCAAGACAGTGATCAAAAAAAGAATAATTTTTCAGCTCTATATTAAAAAGGCATTGGTCCTTAATAAAATCACAAACCTCTAGCAGTGTGGGTATCTTGGCCTTTTTATTGGATTGGGGATGAACGATGTCGACCTCTCTTACCTGTTCAATGGTCAATTCTTGGATAAATTTTTGACTATGCCCCATTCTTTCTAAGGTGCTGTCATGAAAGACAACGACATGTCCATCCCGGGTGATTTGAACATCACATTCTATCCCGTCAACATTCGACTGAATGGCGGCTTCAAAGGATTCTAATGTGTTTTCTGGATATTGGTTGTGAAGACCGCGGTGGGCAATAATGAAGGGGGGCATAGAAAAGCTCACGATGGAGGAGGCAATAATGTATTGGCCTCATACTGTAAGATGCTGGCAACAGTGACACTGGCTGTTTCTGACCTGAGGATGCGATCGCCTAAGGAAATAGGGATAAAATGGGACCTTATGGCTTTTTGAATTTCATCAGGGGTAAATCCCCCCTCTGGACCTATGATATAAATGATGGATTTTATTATTGAAAGATCGCGATCAGGATTCCTCAAAATCCTTTTGAGGGAGTGGGAGGCCTCATTTTCCCAACACAAGATCTTGAGGTCATATTGCTGGCTCGCATGGAGGAGCTTGTCAAATGAGAGAGGGGGGGCGAGAGTGGGGGTGTAGGTTTGACCGGATTGTTTCATGGCCTCTTGGGCAATTCTTTTCCATCGCTCCCGGCGGGAATTTTCTTTTCCCTGAGGGACGGTGCGTGAAGAGGTGAAGGGGATAATATGGGATACACCGAGTTCGACGGTCTTTTGTATGACCCAGTCCATTTTGTCTTTTTTGATGAGGGCTTGGGCACAGCAGAGTTGGATGGGAAGGGTCGAGAGGGATTTTTGAGAAGTGATTTTAACAGTGATTCCTTGAGTTTGCATGCTGTCGATGATGCCTTCATACACGATTCCGGCCCCGTCTGTCATTGACAGGGCATCGCCTTTTTTGAGACGAAGGACATTTTTGATGTGACGGACATCGGGCCCCTTAATGGCTACTTGGTCGTTGATGATATATTTAGCTTCAATTAAAAAGCGGGGCATGTCTTTCTCCAGAGGAGAAACCTACAAAGGCTCCTTCCTCCCATAGTCCCAACGCCGTTGGGGCATGATTCTCTTTTACAAAAATGGAGATCATCCGGCAATCTTTTTCGTTACAAGGCAGTACATTAACTACTATACTAATGATCTGCCCAGTATTAAGCAGTAGTGAAGGCATTTGGTTTTTACACTACGCGTAGTGGGATTTGAACTGATTAATAATGAAAGAAATGGGGATTTGTGATAAATAATGGCCTGCTTTAGTGTCTGAAGAATAAAGGAGCTGATTGTGCCTTGTGCCATAGGAATTGATTTGGGGGGAACTAATCTCAGGGCGGCCTTAGTGGACCACAAGGGCAAGGTTTTGGCTTTTAGGCGGCAGTCGGCTGAAGCCGCCAAGGGCCGGGATTTTGTAGTGGCCTCTCTTTTGAATATGGCCACTCAGTTGTTGGAGGAGGCTACAAAACGCGGATTAACTGTCTTGGGGGTTGGGGCCGGTATTCCAGGGATTATAGAAGACGGGGTCGTCTATCAGTCACCTCATTTTTCAGATTGGGTGGAGTTTGATATACAAAAGGCCATAGCCCATAAGCTTTCTTATCCCGTTCACGTTGATAATGATGCCAATTGTGTGGCCTTGGGAGAGGCCTGGCTGGGTTCGGCTCGTGGATTGACCCACTTTATCCTCCTGACCTTGGGGACCGGTATTGGGGGGGGCTTGTACATGAATGGTCAATTGTGGAAAGGGGAGAGTGGTTTTGCGGGTGAAATGGGGCATATGGTCATTGAGGTTTTTGGACCTCCCTGCGCCTGCGGGAGTCGAGGGTGTTGGGAGTTATACTGTTCGGCCTCTGGGATGAAGAGACTGATGACATTATTCGAAGATGTTCAGTCTCGGGAGGTTTTTGAAAAAAAACTCGGAAAAGACATATTCCATGTCACCATAGAAGACCTCTATCAGGGCGCCAAAGAGGGAGATATTTTTTCCAATGCGATGTTTAAGAAATTTGGGTATTACTTGGGCGTAGGCATTGCCTCACTCGTTAATGCCTTAGATATTGAGACGTTTGTTATGGGTGGGGGGATTAGTTGTGCGTGGAATTTTTTTATTGAGGAAACTCACAAGAGTCTCGCCAAGAGGACTTATAAAGAAACGAGCAAGCGCGTCAAACTCATTCAGGCACAGTTGGGGGATCAGGCAGGGGTTTTGGGTGCCGCATCGGTATTTTTATCGGTCTAACCAACTTTTTTCCAATTTTTCGTAGACTTGAATGTCAGGTTTTTGAAACCCATGGAGACGAAGGGTCTCTAGAATTTCACTTCCTTCAGGGTCTTGATGCATTGTGAGTAAAATGGGAATGATGATCTCAAACGGATGTTTTGATTGGGGTGCCGGAAAGACGACTAGGGGAGCCGAGGGCAGGGGAACCGACGTGGATTCAACCGTCACATTTTGGGCCCATAGGGCCTCAAGGTTTTTAATGGTTTCATATTCGAATGAATTGATAAGAAAATAGGCCTTCAATTCGTCCTGCCCTATTTTTTTTATGATGCCCATGATATTTTCAGTCGGGACGAGTTTGGCGGCGGCCATCATGGGAGAGTTTGAAAAGATGACATTTTTTAAAAAAAGAGAGGAATAGGGACGGGGTGAATAGACGGGAGAGTCATAGGGGCTGGGTGAGGCCCCTTTGTGTGTGAGGAGGTAAAATCGTTCTGTCCCATTTTTCTCCGGGAGGGATAACGTTTGGAGAAGGAGCGCAACCTCGCGTAATTCTTTACTTTCTAAATAAACAGGAAGACTTATTATTCCTAATGAGGTTTTGTTAGACTGGATTATCTTCTTTCCTGAGGTTACGTCAGAGATGTATAAAGGTTTAAACTTGATGTTATCGGGGGTCCTTTGATTGAGATAATCGGTGAAGGTGGTCAAAATGGGTTGTGCCTGGGCCGCGGTTCCTTCTCCCCCGGGATACCAAAAGATAAAGTCGTATGTTTTGGCCTCAAGTTTTTTTGCAAGGCACAGAACAAACCCCAGCACTAGGACAGTGGCAATAAGGGTTAGGCGTAAGAGGCCTCGGTTCATTCAAGGTCTTGTAACATGGACCTGAAAACGGGGGCAAGTAAGAAGTCATCATGGAATGGAGATGAGAAATCATGATAAAAACCCCTTTTGAGACCTTTCAAAAGTCAGCGCGTTTAGGTCCTCGTGTTTCTGTTGTCGGAGAGATCCTGGCGGATCGTGAAACACCCGTTTCTGTTTATTGTAAGGTGAAGCAGCCGTATTCGTTTTTGCTGGAGAGCGTTGAGGGTCGTGAGAAGTGGGCTCGATACAGCTTTATCGGTTTGGAGCCGGAGCTCATTTTTCGAAGTCGCGGTCAAAATGTTGAGATTGGCAATGGCAAAGGGGTTTTTAGGAGGAAAAAGGTCCGGGATCCTTTCGGGGAATTGGAACATATCGTCAAAAGGCATCGTGTTGTTGGTGCGAGTCATCTGCCTCGCTTTGACGGGGGGGCTGTCGGTTATTTAGGTTATGATATGGTGCATTTTTTTGAAAGACTGCCCTGTCAGGCCAAGGATGATCTCAAGGCATGGGATGCTTATTTCATCCTTCCAAGATTGTTGCTTATTTTTGATAATGTGGAACACAGGATCATGATTATCACTCATGCTGTTGTGGCAGAAAAATGTGATCTCCACAAGGAGTACGAGGGGTGTTGTCGGCGCATTGAACAAATTGGCAAAAAGCTTCAATGTGCCCCTTCGGTTGTTTTGCAGAAAAAGAAAAAAACCCATCCCATGGCCTTCAAGGCCAACTGGTCCTCGGCCCGTTATCAAAGGGCGGTGGAACGTATCAAGAAATATATTGTGGAAGGGGATGCGATTCAGGCTGTCCTTTCTCAGAGGTTTTCTTTTCCTTCACTGGAAGATTCTTTTGATCTTTACAGGGCGTTGCGGGTCATCAATCCTTCGCCGTACATGTTTTATCTTCATTTTGATGATGTGACATTGGTGGGGGCCTCGCCTGAGACCATGGTTCGTTTGGAGGAGGGTCAATTGTCATTGCGACCCATAGCGGGCACACGCCGCCGGGGGCATAATGAAGAGGAGGATGCGGCCTTGGAAAAGGAGCTTTTGGAAGACCCCAAAGAAAGGGCCGAACATGTGATGCTCGTCGACTTGGGGCGAAATGATTTGGGGCGTGTGGCCGTCAAAGGGACTGTTCATGTTGATGAATTTATGACGGTGGAGCGCTATTCGCATGTCATGCATATAGTGTCCAATGTGCAGGCGCGACTTCAAAATGGAAAAAATGCCTTTGATGTGATTCGTGCCACTTTTCCGGCGGGGACCTTATCAGGATCGCCCAAGGTACGTGCCATGGAAATTATTGACGGGCTGGAGCCCACAAAACGGGGGGCCTATGGGGGATGTGTTGGCTATTTTGGTTTTTCCGGTAACATGGATATGGCGATCACTATCCGATCTTTGTATATCCAGGGAAATAAAATGTATCTCCAGGTCGGAGCCGGGATCGTGGCGGATTCTATCCCCCTCCTGGAATATAAGGAATGCCTTAATAAGGCCAGAGGGGTGATGAGGGCGATTGAGTTGGCGGTGAGTGGAAAGTTGTTGTAAGATAAGGATCTCCAATGCTGTTGATGATCGATAATTATGATTCTTTTACCTATAATCTTGTCCAATACTTTTTGGAACTGGGTGAGGAGGTCAAGGTCTATCGCAATGATGCGATTTCATTAAAGGATATTGCAAAGAAGAAACCTTCCAAGATTGTGATATCACCGGGACCGTGTACGCCCCATGAAGCCGGCATTTCGGTTTCGGTGATTAAAAGATTTGCCGGGAAGATTCCATTGTTGGGAGTTTGTTTGGGGCAGCAGTCTATTGCCGCCGCTTTTGGAGGTAAAATTGTTCATGCCCAACGGTTGATGCATGGAAAAACATCAAAAATCTTCCATGATGGAAGAACGATTTTTCAAGGAATAGACAATCCCTTTGTGGCGACCCGATACCACTCTTTGGTGGTGGATCGGAAAACCCTGCCGAGGGATTTTGAGATTACGGCTTGGACAGAGGATCATGAAATCATGGGTATTCGGCACCAGAATCATTTGGTCGAAGGGATGCAGTTTCATCCAGAATCCATACTGACGCGAGAGGGCAAGAATATTTTAAAAAACTTTCTTGGTTTATGTTGAAGACAGTTTTACAACGATTGACGGACAGAAAAGATTTGAGCCAACAAGAAATGGAATCAGCCTTGCGTTCCATGATGACAGGGCAGGTGTCCGAAGGTGATATTATTTCATTCCTTACCCTTTTAAAAGACAAAGGGGAAACGGTTTCGGAGATTACAGGTGCGACTCTCATTATGAGAGAGGTCTCGGAGCCGGTCTCTGTTGATGACAGTTTTTTAGTAGACACCTGTGGTACGGGAGGGGATCAGAAGGGGACTTTCAATATATCGACGGCGGCCGCCTTTGTTGCGGCTGGAGCCGGAGCCAAGGTTGCCAAACACGGTAACCGTTCGATTTCATCACAATCGGGGAGCGCTGATGTCTTAGAAAAATTAGGGGTCAAGATTGATTGCGAAACACATGTTGTTAAAAAATGTTTAGAAGAAATCGGAATAGGCTTTTTCTTCGCCCCTCGCTATCACCCAGCGATGCGATATGTGGCCACGGCCAGAAAAAAAATCGGGTCAAAGACCATTTTTAATATTTTGGGCCCTTTAACAAATCCTGCGGGAGCCAAAAGGCAATTGATAGGTGTTTATGATCCTTCTGTGCAGGAAAAGATGGCGACCGTTCTCATGGATTTGGGTTCTGAGCATGTTTGGGTGGTCCATGGTTCTGATGGCCTGGATGAAATTACATTGACGGGCCCGACTCATGTTGTCGAATGTCATGAGGGGCGCCTCAAGAAATGGGAATTGATGCCGCAGGATTACAATCTCAAGGCTTGTCGCCTGGAGGATCTGTTGGGGGGGGATGCTGTTTTTAATGCCAACCTCCTCAAGGGGATTTTGGAGGGTTTTGTAAGTCCCTTGCGTGATGTGGTCGTTCTCAATGCAGCCGCGGCACTGACTCTTTCTGGTAAGGCCCACAATCTTGAAGAAGGACTCATGATGGCTTGTCATTCCATTGACAAAGGACACGCCTTCAACACCTTGAAACGGCTGGTAGAAATGACACAGGGAACTCGACAATGATTTTAGACAAGATCATTAAAAGTAAGAAGGAAGAGATTGAACATCATCAGAGGCTCAGATCTCTCGATGATATGCGCTGTAGGGCCAAGAATGCCCCGCCTGTTGTTTTAATGTCAGAATCTTTAAAGGCCGGTCCAGACAATGAAATTAAAATCATTGCTGAAATAAAGAGAAAATCCCCCTCAGCAGGTTTTTTACGACTCGATCTCGATATCACTCATGTGGCAAGGATGTATGACGAGGCCGGGGCCTCTGGATTGTCTGTATTGACCGATGGTCCTTTCTTTCAAGGATCACTTGAGGATCTTCAGAGGGTGCGAGCGGTGGTGACTCTGCCCTTGTTGCGCAAGGATTTTATTTTTGATCCTTATCAGGTTTATGAAGCCAGGGTTTTTGGGGCCGATTGTATTTTGCTGATCGCACGGATCCTGGAGGTTCGTCAATTAGAAGATCTCATGGGGTTGGCCTCTGAACTGGAGATGGAGGCGTTGGTTGAAATACACTCTAGGGAAGAATGGGAAAAGATTTCTAACATCAAGATTGATTTATTGGGGATTAATAACCGCAATTTGGATTCACTAAAAATTAATCTTCAGACAACAGTCAAATTGGCTCAACAAATTCCTCAAGAGGCTCTTTTGGTGAGTGAGAGTGGCATTCAATCAGCGGCGGACATCCGATTACTTATGAAAGAGGCGGGAGTTTTCCGGTTTTTAATCGGAGAAACCTTGTTAAGGACACAAGATCCGGCCAAGGCACTCAAAGAATTGTTGATGGGATAGATTATGATCAAGGTCAAAATATGTGGCATGACCAATTTGGACGATGTGCTGGCCGCCATCGAATTTGGTGCCGATGCTATTGGATTTAACTTTTTCAAGAAGTCCCCTCGCTATATAGCTCCGGAAAAAGTAAAAGAGTTGTTGGACAATGTCCCTGCATCTGTTTGGAAGGTGGGCGTTTTTGTCAATGAGGATGATAAGCTTGTAAGAGGGATATCGCAGGAGTTGTCATTGGATTTTCTCCAGTTTCACGGTGATGAAACCCCGTATTATTGTCAACAATTTGCGGCACCTTATTGGAAAGTTTTTCGCTTGAGGGATGAGAAAAGTTTGCTCTTGATGCAGCACTATCATTGTGAGTATTTTCTTATTGATACTTATGATCCTGTATCTTATGGAGGGACGGGGAGGGTGGGTCGCTGGGATTTGGCCCGCAAGGCCAAATCCATTGGAAAGATTATTCTTGCGGGGGGGCTTCATCCCGATAATATTGAAGAGGCAATAAAACAGGTGCATCCTGATGGTGTTGATGTCACAACGGGGATTGAATCTGAACCCGGCAAAAAAGATCATCATAAAATGGAACAGTTCATTGTTCGAGTGAAAAACTGTGTGACATGATGTGACATGAAAGGTTGTCGTGAGCCTGCCTGATAAAAAGGGACATTTTGGGATTTTTGGCGGTCAATATGTGGCGGAGACCCTCATGCCAGCCCTGGAGGAGCTCGAAAAGGCCTATCACGAGGCCTCTCAAGATCCTTTATTCAAAAAGGAAATCGAGGATTATGGCAGGACCTATATTGGTCGTCCCACACCTCTCTATTTGGCTCAAAGACTTTCAAGGAAGTTGGGAGGGGGCAAGATTTATTTGAAGAGGGAGGATCTTTGTCATACGGGGGCTCACAAGGTCAATAATACACTGGGACAGTGTCTTTTGGCCCAGCGGATGGGAAAACGGCGGGTGATCGCGGAAACGGGGGCCGGCCAGCATGGGGTGGCTACGGCCACGATGGCGGCCTTGTTGGATCTTGAGTGTGTTGTCTATATGGGGGCTGAAGATATCAAGAGACAGTCTCTTAATGTTTTTCGGATGAAGCTTTTGGGGGCCAAGGTGGTGCCTGTTCATTCGGGCTCCAAGACATTAAAGGATGCCTTAAATGAGGCCTTGAGGGACTGGGTGACCCATGTGAAAACCACGTATTATTGTATTGGATCTGTGGCTGGTCCCCATCCCTATCCGATGATGGTCAGAGACTTTCAATCGATTATAGGCGAGGAGGTGGGTCGGCAAATAATGCCGTTCGAACAAAGGGATCCCGACTATCTTGTTGCGTGTGTCGGTGGAGGGTCCAATGCCATTGGTTTGTTTTATCCATTTTTAGACAATCCCCAGGTTCACATGATTGGTGTTGAGGCGGCGGGATTGGGATTGTCCTCGTTGCGACATGCGGCGACCCTTTTGAAAGGAAAAGTCGGTGTCCTTCATGGCAGCAAATCCTATTTGCTGCAAGATAATGAGGGTCAGGTCCAAACGACGCATTCTATCTCGGCGGGTCTTGATTATCCCGGTGTGGGACCGGAACACAGTTATCTCTATGAAACCGATAGAGTGGAGTATGTTGCTGTGACAGATCGGGAGGCGATGGAGGGATTTGATATCTTGGCCAAGACAGAAGGAATCATTGCCGCCCTAGAATCTGCCCATGCCATTGGATATTTGATAAAATTGGCCCCTGAACTCAGTCGGCACAAAACAGTGGTGGTCAATCTTTCAGGACGCGGTGACAAGGATATGCCGACGATAGCGAATTATTATAAGGTTGAGCTCTAAAAAGATCGTATTAACAGGACCGAAATAATATGGACAGCCCGATAGGGCTAACAGCCGGTCCTGTAATACTAACAGTCCCAAAATTGTATAGACATTTGGGGACTGTTAGTATGTCAAGAATACAGAAAATTTTTAGACAGCTGAAAAGAGAAAAGAAAAAGGCGCTGATTCCGTTTATCACAGCGGGAGATCCTTCGCTTTCAGAGACCATGAAACTGATCGCCTTGTTGGAAAAGGCGGGCGCTGACATTATTGAGTTGGGAATGCCTTTTTCGGACCCGATGGCCGACGGACCCGTTATTCAGGCCTCATCCGAGAGATCCCTTAAAAAGGGGACGAATTTGAAGAAAATATTAACCTTGGTGGGTGAGGTCAGGAAACGCTCACAAATCCCCATTTTACTCATGGGATATTATAATCCTGTTTTCGCTTTTGGCGTGAAGGCCTTTGCCCAGTCGGCATCGAAAGCGGGTGTTGATGCAGTGTTGATTGTTGATGTTCCTCCGGAAGAATCCGCTGAGGTCAAGGACGAGCTGGATAAGGTAGGGATTGATCTTATTTTTTTAGTGGCCCCTACGACGTCGATCGAACGGATGAAAAAAATCGCCCATTTGAGTCGGGGATTTATATATTACGTCTCCATGACGGGTGTGACGGGGGCCAGTTTGAACCAATGGGACTCTATTCAACATCAGATAACCCAACTCAGAAGGCTGACTCGACTGCCGATTGCCGTTGGTTTTGGCATTTCGACACCGAAAGAGGCCCAGAGGGTTGCCACAATGGCTGATGGTGTTGTGATTGGATCCGCCCTGATTCGGCAGATGGCAGGAAGATCCCCTGTTCAAGCTCGTCAACGCATATCCACCATGATTCGCCAATACAAGTTGGCACTTTCAAGGAGTTTTTAGTGAAGTCGCTGCTTATTCAAAAGTCACATGCGAGAGAATGTTTTCGTAATTTCCTTAGGGGGAAAAATCTTCTTTTAACGACAGAACGTAGTCGGTTGCTGGATATCATTTTTTCTCAGAGAAGGCATTTCTGCATTTATGATCTTCACCAGATGTGTCAAGTTAATCAGCAAAAGGTGTCATTGGCCACTATTTATAGAACCTTGCCCCTCATGGAAAAGGCGGGTCTGATTCGCGCCGTCAATCTCAAGGCGGACAATTGGCTTTATGAGAATACTTATTTTAAACATCATCATGATCATATGGTCTGTGTGGCCTGTGGCAAGATTATTGAATTTGAAAATGTGGGCATTGAAAAAATGCAGTCCAAGGTTTGCAAAAAACATGATTTTATCATGACGGAACACACCCTCGAATTAAGAGGTTATTGTTCTCATTGCAAAAAAACCCGCAAAATATCTGCCCTCCTCGGTTCCAAAACGGCATAATTTTTTTCTTTACATTTTCGATGGGGTCGTCTATATCCACACTTCCATGATTGAGAAACATTCTCAATCTTGACACAGAGGCGCATTTGGCGCCTCTTTTATGGACTATAAATTGAGAATAGTTCTCAATATTGTCCTCCGACAAGGGGTCGGTATTTTGGAAAAATGAGGAGGTTGGTCATGCTCGGTTTGCTCAACGTTCGCATTTGTCCCAAGGGGCATGTTGTCTTCAAGCTGGATGGGCTCTCCATTCATTTGAGCTGGGACGAATTTTGGCAGCTTTCAAATATTTTTGAAGGTGTCAAAAAAGAGATGCTGAAACTCAAATCTCGAAAGGATTTTGACCAGTTGAGTGCGGAAACGACGCATTAAACAGTACATTTTATGAAAGGAGATCTTGTTATGATGTTACGCCATCGGTTTTTGCCATTCATAGTATTCGGAATGCTCTCATCCGTTTGTATTTCAAAAATTTCCTGGGCGACTTCCTCCAATGATGGACCTGAGATCCAGGTGGCTAGCGAGGCACTCGCTGAATCAACTCACGCCGACGGCCTCAAAAGGATTGGTGATTTCGGGAGAGTCCATCTTTTTGGTTATGGAGAACTGCACTATAATAACCCCATTGGATCCTCAGCGGATGAATTCGATTTCCATCGTTTTGTCATTGGTCTCGGATTTGATTTTACTGAAAAAATAAAATTTGAAGCCGAACTTGATTTTGAACACGCCTTTAAAGAGCCCGAACTCGAATTTGCCCATATTGATTTTGGTCTCAATGATTGGGCCACTCTTAGGGTGGGAAGCCTCCTCGTCCCCATGGGGGTGATCAATCAACACCATGAACCCCCCTTGTTTAATGGTGTGGAACGTCCGACCTTTTACAGTGTCATCATTCCGACTTCCTGGATGGAGGCGGGTATTGGTTTTTATGGAAACCTTTCCCATGGATTTGACTATCAACTGTATCTTATGAGTACCCCCAAGGCCGTGACATTGGACGGGACCGGGACCTTTGATCAGGGCTTTAGCGGCTCTACTGGTATTCGTGGGGGCCGTTTTAAGGTGGGTGAGGCCCCGGGTCGGGATGTGGGCGGCTCCTTTCGTCTTCAAAATACCTATTTTCCCGGTTTTCGAATGGGGACTTCGGCCTTTTTGGGCAATACCGCTCATGGGCAGGCAGGGGTGGGTGGTGCCTTTCTGGCAATGATAGAGGCCGATGCTAAATATAGCCTTGAGGGGATCGACCTCGAAGGGATTTTTGGTTTTAATTCCCTCTCCGATGCTGGAAATGTGAATACCGTCATTGCCGGTGGCGGTGGGACCAACTTTGTGGGCAGTCAGATGTTGGGTTATTATTTAGAGGCTGGTTATCATCTCTTTTATCATCTTTGGCCGGAGACAAAACATGATCTCATCGCCTTTGGCCGGTTTGAGGATATCGATACCCAATACAAGATACCCGCCGGTTTTGCCAAAAATCAGGCCAATGACAAACGCCTCGTGACGGCTGGATTAACCTATAAGCCGATTCCTCAGATTGCGATCAAGGCCAACTACACCTGGAATTGGAATGATGCCAATAGTGGTGTGGATCAGTTTGACGCCGGGATTGGTTTTTATTACTGATTTGTAAAAAATTAGTTTATTTCATCGGCTCCCATCCCGGGCATCGTTTTTTAACGGTGTCCGGGATTATTTTTCATGATTTTTTTTCAAAAACAAGTATTGTTTATGAAAGAGAAGGATTTTGAAGGTGAAATTTTTTGATTTTTCAAGAAAAAGTAGATTATTTCTTGTATTTTTCTGTCTCCAGGTCTCTTCCCTTTGGGCCTTTCAGAGCGTTTATCTGTCGCCAAAGGAGGCCTTAAGACAGGTCTTTCATGCCTCAAAGGTCGTCGTCAGCGAGAAGAGGGTCTTGGATGCCGAGCAGGCGGCGTGGATCGTAAAAAAAAGCGGTCTGAAACCGCCCCAATCCGAATGGACCTTTTATCTGGGAAAGACGGATGAAAAGATTGACGGGTATGCCCTGATCGATCATCAGGTGGGGAAAACGGAACCGATCACGTTTATGACGGTCATCAATCCTGACGGAAGGGTCAGGGATGTGATGATATTGGTTTATCGAGAGACCCACGGCTCTGAGGTGAGGCATAAAAACTTTTTGAGACAATTTTATGGAAAAGAGGCCCATCATCCGGTACGTCTTGGACAGGATATTGATGTAGTGAGTGGGGCGACATTGTCATCCAGGGCTCTTGCGGTGGGTGTGAAGAGGGCCCTATTATTGTGGGAGATTTTTTATGGAAAACACGGGTCCATTACGGCTCGGTAGCCTTCGTCTGTCTCTTAAGATATTGGTGACTAGTTTTATTGTTTTTATGGTTTTGGGGTATGGGGTGGCCCTCGTCAAAATCTATCATATTTCTCATTTCAGTTTGGATGAGGCGCAGCTTTATTATCGTGGTGATGAGGCGAGTGAGGGGGTTTTTATCCCGCAAACTTTTTCCTCGCTCTTGTCCGTGTCCCATGTTCATCTCTTTAGCCAGCCGGTGATGTTTGCATTGATAGGCTTCTTGTTTTGTTTTTCTTTTTTGAGGGAGAAGACAAAATCCATTGTTATTGCTACGGCCTTTTTGGGGATTTTGATGAACACTCTTGCGCCATGGATGGTCCGCTACGGGTCTTCTCAGTGTGTCTTTCTCTTTCCCCTCTCACAAGTCCTGATGATGCCCGCCTTCTTTTTGATGGTCTTTGTGATCCTCTATGAGATGTGGCGGCACTGATCCCTTCTAAATTCTTCCTTGACTCTTCACGGCCTCGATGAGATAAGTGCATTGATTTCAATAAGTTAATCTATTTTTTAAAATCCATGGATTCAAAATATCTTCCTCAAGAAATAGAAAAAAAATGGCAGGCCAGTTGGGAGAAACACAAAATCTTCAAGGTGAATGAGGATCCCCGTGTTCCGCCCTCCAAGAGGTACTATTGTCTGGAGATGTTCCCTTATCCTTCCGGCAGGATTCATATGGGGCATGTGCGTAATTATGCCATTGGAGACGTGATCGCTCGTTATAAAAAGATGAAAGGCTTTAATGTCCTTCATCCCATTGGCTGGGATTCCTTTGGCATGCCTGCCGAAAATGCGGCCATAGCCCATCAGGTGCCCCCTCAGAAGTGGACCTATCAGAATATTCAACACATGAGGTTGCAGCTCAAGGCCTTGGGGCTTTCCTATGATTGGGATCGAGAGATCAGTACCTGTGAACCTGACTACTATCGTTGGGAACAGGAGATCTTTATCAAGATGTTTGAGAAGGGTCTGGCTTATAAAAGGCATTCCATGGTCAATTGGTGTCCCTCGTGTCAGACGGTTTTGGCCAATGAACAGGTGGAGCAGGGGCAATGTTGGCGCTGTGAATCTCCTGTCGAGCAGAAGCCGTTAGAGCAGTGGTTTTTTAAGATCACGGCCTATGCCGAGGAATTATTGAAAGAGATGGATCATCTTAGGGGCGGTTGGCCCGAACGAGTGCTGACTATGCAGCAAGAATGGATCGGACGAAGTACCGGGGCTTCTATTAAATTTCCCTTAGAAAAAAAATTGGGAGATCAAAAAGAAATTGAGGTGTTTACGACACGCCCCGACACCCTCTATGGGGCGACATTTATGTCCATTGCTGCAGAGCACCCGTTGGCCCAGAGACTGGCTCAGGGGACAGGGCAGGAAGAGGCCATTGCCGATTTTGCCAAAAAAGTGAGGACCATGGATAGGACCCGGCGTCTTGCGGAGGAGTATGAAAAAGAGGGTGTTTTTACCGGTAGTTATTGTTTTAATCCCCTGACAGGCACAAAAATTCCAGTGTATGCGGCCAATTTTGTCTTGATGGAATATGGCACGGGTTGTGTGATGGCGGTCCCTGCCCATGATCAGCGTGACTTTGAATTTGCAAAAAAATATAACCTCCCGATCATTGTGGTCATCCAACCTCAAGGGAAAATTTTGGATCCTGGAACGATGAAGGGGGCCTATGAAGGTGTCGGAGTTATGGATCATTCGGGTTCCTTTGATGGCACTCCCAACGAAGAGGGCAAGATGAGGGTTTGTGAATTTTTGGAGAAGAAAAAAATAGGCAAGGCCACAGTCACCTACAAGCTCCGTGACTGGGGAATTTCCAGACAACGTTATTGGGGGGCCCCCATTCCCATTATTTATTGTAAGGATTGTGGGACTGTTCCCGTTCCACTCAAAGATTTGCCTGTCAACCTTCCTGCCGATGTCAAGCTGACGGGTCTTGGGGGATCTCCCCTGGCCCAGCTTCGGTCATTTTGGGAGGTGGATTGTCCGCAATGTAAAAAGAAGGCCCGGCGGGAAACGGACACCATGGACACGTTTGTAGAATCCTCATGGTATTTTGATCGCTATACAGATGCATCCTCCAAAAAAGGGCCTTTTGACAAAGAAAAGGTGGGATATTGGATGCCGGTTCATCAATATATTGGCGGGATTGAACATGCCGTTCTCCATCTTCTTTATGCAAGGTTCTTTACCAAGGTCCTGCGTGATCTTGGATATCTTGATTGTGACGAGCCCTTTATCCGTCTCTTGACTCAGGGGATGGTGATCAAGGATGGGGCCAAGATGAGCAAATCGAAGGGCAATGTCGTCGATCCCGATGCCTTGATTGGTCAGTATGGAGCCGATACGGCCCGCATTTTTAGTCTCTTTGCGGCCCCCCCGGAAAAGGACCTTGATTGGAGCGATCAAGGAGTTCAGGGGGCCTCCCGGTTTTTGGGGCGGGTATGGCGGTTGGTGTGGAATTTTAAGAATGGGGTTTTAATTGTTGGCCAAGAAGGAGACCAAGACCGTTTTTGGATCCATAAGACGATCAAGAAAGTCACGCGCGATCTTGACGGTTTTCAGTTTAATACGGCTATTGCCGCCTTGATGGAATATCTTAACTATATTGAAAAGGAGAGTTCTCACCCTTCGATGCGATCCATTGAGGTGCTCATTATCTTATTGGCCCCCTTTGCGCCGCATATTGCCGAAGAGCTTTGGGGTGAATTGGGGCATCAGGGATTTTTGTCCACTTATTTATGGCCTGACTATGATGAAACGGCTCTGAAGAAAGATACGATGTTGATCGTCGTTCAAGTAAAGGGAAAGGTGAGGGCAAAAATCAAAATGGACGCCTCTCTTTCCGAAGATGAGATTAAAAAGATAGCCCTTGAAGACGAAAAAGTTAAAAAATATATTACAGGCAGTGTCAAAAAAGTAATTTATGTTCCCAAAAAACTCGTCAATGTGGTGGTAGAATGATTTATTTGCTCTACGGTGCAGAGTCCTTTTTATTAGATCGATTTCTCGCATCTCTTGAATCGAATGTCTTGAAGGGTGGAATCAGAGATTTCAATCGGGATCTTTTTTCCGGCAAGACGGCGACGGCCAAGAGTATTATTGAGGCCAGCTTGACCCTTCCGATGATGGCTGAAAAGAGAATGATACTGGTGAGGGAGGCGGAGTTTTTTAATAAGAATGATCAAGAAAAATTGATGGCCGCCACGGATCAAATCCCCGAAACAACAGTACTGGTTTTTGTGGCTCATAAAATTGATCGTCGTCAATTGTTTTGGCAGCACCTGATCAAAAAGGCAAATGTCAAACCGAAGTCAGAGACTTCGGTACCTGAGGCACCAGCGGTGCTGATCCGAGAGTTCAAACCATTGTATCCCCGCGAAATACCCTCATGGATACATGAGGAGTCCCGGAGGATGTCTGTCACTTTGGATCCAGAGGCCATTCAAATCTTGGTAGAGCTTATCGGCACCCATTTGGTGGATCTTTCTTATACCTTGGAAAAACTAATCCTCTATGCCAGTCCTCGGCAGAGTATTACCATTGAGGATGTTGAGGCCGTGATTTGTGATGTGGCGGTGCGATCTGTTTTCGATTTGGCCGATGCGATCGGGCAGGGGAATTGGGGTCGATCTTTATATTTTCTAGAAAAAATATTGGTGTCATCCGAGGAGCCGGCCTTGAGGGTTTTGAGCCTTATTTTGCGTCATTTTAGGATTTTGCTGAAGGCCAAGGAGGCGGAGACAAAGCGCATGCCCCAGATGGAACTGGCCCGTTTTTTGGGGGTGTCTCCTTATTTTGTCAATAACTATCAATCTCAGGCACAACGGATGACGCGCGCACACATATTGCAGACAATGGAAATTCTTTATCAGACGGATAAGAGCCTTAAACGGAGTTTTATTCCTGATTTGCTGATTATGGAAAGGATGATTTTTTCCCTAGCGGCCGAGCGCGGCAACCTTGCGGCTCAAGCGGCCAATTTTTCGTGAAGCTGTTTTGGGGTGAAGACGTCGGTGGCGACTCGCTTTTTGAAGGAGAGAGGAAACGGTTTTGAGGGCTTCGATGGCGGATTTTTTGTCATTTTTTTGGATGGCGGCCAGGACATTTTTTGTGGATGTGCGAATGGCTGATTTGCGTGAAACGTTAAAAGCCGTGCGCTTTATTTCTTGCCGCTGACGCTTTATCGCGGAAAGATGGCGTCCCTTGACGAGCTTTTTCTTTTTGATGGGGGCCTCGGCCATAAGTGACGCCGAGTATCATTCGCGGCACTGCTTGTCAAGGTTCTTCATGCGAGGTTTTGATGAGTGAAGAAAAGAACGATATTATCAGACGTACCGGGACAGTGAGCGGCATGACATTTTTGAGTCGTCTTTTGGGACTTATTCGCGATGTTATTGTGGCCCATGTTTTCGGGGCCAAATCTGCTGCGGATGCCTTTTTTGTGGCCTTTCGCATACCCAATCTGTTTCGAAGGCTCTTGGCGGAAGGGGCCCTGACGGTCTCTTTTGTTCCCGTCTTTTCAGAGTATCTCAAGCAAGATCGCGAGGAAGCCAAAAAGATCGTGGGGATTGTTGCGAGTGTCTTCCTGCTGATCCTTTTGGCACTTTCCTCCGTCGCGATTATTGTAGCTCCATGGATTGTGAGGGCCATGGCCTTTGGCTTTAGCCAGGATCCGGAGAAGTTTGCCTTGACGGTTACGTTGACGCGTCTTCTTTTTCCCTACCTGGTTTTTGTCAGTCTGGCTGCCTTGGCCATGGGGGTTCTTAATTCATTGAAGCATTTTGCCGCGCCCGCCTCATCCCCCATCTTTCTCAATATTGGGATTATTATAGGGGCTTTATTTCTGACCCCCTATTTCGATCCCCCTGTGATGGGTTTGGCCTGGGGGGTGTTGTTGGGAGGGTTGCTTCAGTTGGCGATCAATGTTCCTGTCATGGTCAAATATGGATTTTTTCCCCGTCTTCGATGGAATCCCCGGCATCCGGCAGTCAAGAAGATAGTGCATCTTATGATTCCTTCGGCCTATGGGGCGGCCGTGTATCAATTTAATGTCGTCATTATAACCTTGTTGGCCTCCTTTCTTCCTTCGGGAGCCGTCTCCTATTTATGGTATGCGGATCGTCTCATGGAATTTCCAGTGGGGATTTTTGGTATCTCTGTGGCGGCTGTTATCTTGCCGACGCTTTCCGATCATGCCGCACACAGAAATTGGGATAAATTAAACGAAACTCTGTCCTATGGGCTCCGACTGACCTTCTTCATATCGATTCCCGCCGCTGTCGGATTGATTGTCCTTGCAGAGCCTATTATCAGGGTCATTTTTCAACATGGATCCTTTACGGATCATGCCGCCCAAGCGACGGCGCAGGCCCTCTTGTTTTTTGCACTGGGTCTCCCTTTTATTTCTGGGGTCAGGGTTGTGACAAACGCCTATTATTCTTTCCAAGAGCCAAAAACCCCAGTCAAGGTGGCTAATTTGTCCGTTTTGGTTAATTTAATTTTGGCCCTTTTATTGATGAAACCATTAAAGCACAATGGTTTGGCCTTGGCGATCAGCCTTTCCTCCTTCTTCAATTTTTTTGTTCAGGTTATTTTGTTTCAAAAAAGGATGAGAGGCCTAAGATTTCGAGATCTGGTGATATCCGTGAGTAAAATATGTCTGGCTTCTCTCATTATGGGAGGGTTGATTCTTTGGGGGCAGCAGAAATGGCCCATCCTTGAAGAGAAAACGCTGATACTCCAAATGGGATATCTCATGGCTTTTGTTTTTATTGGAGTGGCTATTTATGGAGGAGTATCTTGGCTCGTCAAGAGTCAGGAGATGAGAGAGGTGTTGAATCTTTGGAATGCGCCATCAAAAAAATAATATCAAAGATCCCGTAGAGCCAGCCAAAAAAAACAATAAAGGTACAAAGGATAAGCATTATTTTTATGTCGTTAAAGGCCCTAATGATTGTGGCGATTGTGATGAAGTGACTGGTGAGGACGACTTGATTCCTGGACATGATTTCTTGAAGAGAATGGATGTAACCCCATAGTCCTATGAGGGTGGCCCCACTCACAGAGACGCTAATCACTATTCCTTGAAGATGGCGTTTGAGATAAAATTGACCGGAACCCGGAAAAATTCCCCCGGAGAGAATAAGGGCGAGATTTAATTTTTTTTGAGGGGGGATCTCCATAGGGTTACCTTGGCCTTGCTTTTCCGAAAATAGCATGATTTCACCGGTTTCTAAAGCTGAATACCGATGACTCCATCAGGGGCAAGAGGATTCAAATTGACATAACCCATTGAAAGTAGTAACCTTTTCTCGATATATCATGATGATCCAAAAAAACTT
Organism: Deltaproteobacteria bacterium RIFCSPLOWO2_02_FULL_50_16; assembly: GCA_001798715.1. Taxonomy (GTDB): domain Bacteria; phylum UBA10199; class UBA10199; order 2-02-FULL-50-16; family 2-02-FULL-50-16; genus 2-02-FULL-50-16. Next base: position 75,810 of record MGSF01000022.1, read on the forward strand.
TTATGTCGATACCTCCCCGGAGATAGACGTTATTAATGTTTTTCATGAGGTCGATAGCGTTATTAAGGAGTCCAAGGTTTGTCAGGGATTGGTGACCCTGATGGCCCCCTTGGAGATGGCCAGCTTTGTTATCTTGGACAGTCGGAAGGATGCTGATAAAAAATTTAAGGAGGAATTGACTGATTTTTTGAAAGAGAGCGAAAAGATCAGGGTGGATTCTCCTGCATCAGCCCCTGTCAAGAAAAGGGGAATAGGCCGTCTCCATTCGCTGGAGACCCTGCAAATCCTCAGTGGTCCAAAAATCTCCAAGGAAATGTTGATGTTCTTCATGGGCCGTACCCTGACCCTCCCGCTTTCTCAGGGAGCGATGGCGATGGATCCTTGGGATCATGTTTATTTGCTCGATGTTGGCACTGAAGGAAGACGGCGGGAGTTTTTTGTTCAGGTCATTGGAGAAGAGGCGAACAAGGATCAGGGACGTATGCCCCTGAGAGGTCCGGCGGTTCGGGGAGGCAAGAAGGGACCGCCTCCCCAGGGGCCTTCTGTAAAGGTCTGAAAAATGAAACAAAGGAGAATTTGGTTTGAAAAAGAAAAATAGCGTGGTTGATTCCAATAATAAAGTCGTCAAACTGCGTTTCGAAGACAATAATCTCGCCCGAAATTTGTTTGGTGTTCATGATCAGAACTTAAGATCCCTGGAAAAAAAGCTGGATATTACCATTAATGTTCGGGGAACGGATGTCAGTTTGGCGGGGGGTTGTTCAGATGTTGAGATCGCTGGAAAATTATTAAACGAATTTTATCAGTTGTTGAAAAAAGGCTATCCTGTTTTTGGATCCGATATTGAGCAGGCCGTTAAAATACTTTCGAAGGATCATGAAGCGAGCCTTCATGATATTTTTTCCCACTCGATTTTTATCCCCGCCAAGGGACATGTGATTATCCCCAAAAACTATCATCAAAAACAGTACATGGATGCCATACGACAGTCTGATTTGGTTTTTGGTATTGGTCCCGCAGGGACTGGAAAGACCTATTTGGCTGTGGCGATGGCCGTGATGGCCCTCAGTAAAAAACAGGTAGAGCGTATTATCTTGGTGCGTCCAGCTGTGGAAGCTGGTGAAAAGATTGGGTTTTTGCCTGGTGACCTCTTGGAGAAGATCAATCCTTACTTGCGTCCTCTCTACGATGCCCTGTATGATATGATGGATTTCGAAAAGACCGTTCAATTAAGAGAATCCGGTGTGATCGAGGTGGCCCCGTTGGCTTTTATGAGAGGGAGGACCCTGTCTTCTTCTTTTGTTATTTTGGATGAGGCGCAGAATAGTACGAGGGAGCAGATGAAGATGTTTTTGACAAGGTTAGGTTTTGGATCCAAGGTTGTTGTTACAGGAGACATCACACAGATCGACCTGCCTGAGGGAAAGATGTCCGGTCTAGTGGAAGCCGAAGGTATTTTAAAGGGCATTCAGGGTATTTCTTTTCAATATTTTGATGCCGGGGATGTTGTCAGACATCCCTTGGTGTCAGACATTATTGATGCTTACCAGAAGTAGTCATTCAAGTAGACCCATGGAATTTTTATGAGAAAAAAATTAACTAGTTATTTTGGAGCATTTCATAAGGAAGATTTTTTGAGTTGGAGGCGTTTTTATCACTCAGCATTTTTCAACTGGTTTTTATTTATTGTTTTTACTTTGGCAATCAGTTTCTTGATGAATGTGGTTGTTGACTCATTGCCGACTCAGGTTGTTGGCGGATCTATCGCCCCCGATGATATTTGGGCGGATCGCGATTATCAGATTCTGGAGGCAGAAGCGACCAATGCTATTCGACAAGAGGCTCGTCAAACTATCCTGCCACAGTTTGTTTACAACAAAGGCGTCTCCACAAATCTTAAAGATAAGATTTCAAAGGTCTTTGCTGATTCAAGGGCGCAGTTGCGTCCCCTCGTTGACATTTCCGGGGATCTGCGTCTCACACCTGAAGGGGTCACTTCTCTCAAAGAGGCTTTTGCTGGTGGATTGGGGATCAGCATGGATGATGAGACCTTTATGGCCTTGGTGAGCAATCGATTCAGCTCAAAGTTGGAAGATATCATTCAGCGATGGATGGAAGCAGTTTATGGTTATTATCTCATTGAAGATGCGAAATTACTGGAAGGACTCCAGCAAAAAGGGATTGTCGTTTATCAGAAGGATAGCGGTATTGAGGGGGTCTTGTTTAAGGAATGGGAAAAAATTCGTGATCTCACAACAACCAGGGAAAATATAGGAAATGATCCTATTGTTAAAATAACTTATCGGCCCAGCACTTGGGAGGCCCTCGTCAAGGTAACGAGCACCCTCATTCAGCCTGATTTGTCCTATGATGAAGAAAAAACAAAACAACTTCAGGAAGAGGCGGCCGCCAAGATCAATGATGTCGTGATTAATGTGCAATCGGGGGAATCCATTATTCGCAAGGGAGACCGATATGATGAGCGCTCTATCAAAATTATTGAAGGCATTTTAAAAACAAAGGCAAAAACCCAATATCATATAAAAATTGCCGGCATTTTCGTCTTTCTACTCACATTTCTTTTCATCCTGTATTCGTTTGGACGTCATTACATTCTTCGCTTTCGTCCTGCCCGCAACGATCTTGTTTTTTTCGGGACTCTGGGATTGTTTTCCATCGTCCTTATCAGGCTTTTATTCATCGCCATTCCTTCGTTTCACAGGCTCATCTCGGATGTTCCGGCCTCTACCTTTTATTATCTCATTCCCGTGGCTGCGAGTGTCATGTTGGTGCGTCTCATGGTCAATGCGGAAACCACTACTTTTTTTGCAGTGGCTTTTATCGGGATCAATAGCTTGATGTTTCCGGGTGGTGTCGGCCTGACGGTTTTTTACATGACAAGTTCGGTTTTTGGCGCCTTCATTATATCCCATGTCAGCAGCCGTGCGGGGATATTCAAGGCGGGTTTTTATACCGGATTGGTCAATGCCTTTCTTATTCTGGCCGCAAACATGATTTATTCGGTTTCCAACATAGGTGATTTTGTTCTGGGTGTTGTCTTGTGGAAGATCGGTTTTGGTTTTTTGGGTGGGATTTTCTCCTCGGTTTTGGTGATGGTTTTGACGCCATTGGCAGAATCGGCCTTCAATTACCTTACGGACATTAAGCTGCTCGAATATGGCAGCCTTAATCATCCCTTGCTTCGAGAACTGATTGTCAGGGCTCCGGGCACCTACCATCATAGTCATATGGTGGGGACATTATCCGAGGCGGGTTGCGATGCGATTGGGGCCAACGGCCTGTTTGCGCGTGTTGCCTGTTACTTTCACGACATTGGAAAGATGAAAAAGTCCGAATACTTTATCGAAAATCAAAAAGGTGACAATCGCCATGAGAGACTTTCTCCCTCCATGAGCGCCCTGATTATTGCCTCTCACGTAAAAGATGGTATCGAACTGGCACGGTCTCATAAACTTCCCCAAAGAATCATAGACATTATTCCACAACATCAGGGCAAAAAACTCATCAGTTACTTTTATGTAAAGGCCAAGGAAATGGAAAAGGTCAATATCCATTCAGTGAAGGAAGAGAATTATCGTTATTCGGGACCCAAGCCGCAAACAAGGGAGGCGGGCGTTATTTTGCTGGCCGATACGGTGGAGGCGGCGACTCGCTCGCTCAAGGATCGCAGTCCTTCAAAATTAAGATCTGTCGTCCAGAATATGATCAATAAGAATTTTTCTGACGGTCAGTTGGATGAATGTGATATGACATTAAGGGACTTGCACACTATTGCAGATCAGTTTACAAGGATCCTCATAGGTATTTATCATCAGCGGGTAGAATACCCTGATTTTGAGGCGACAGATGAAGAACATCCCCCCCTCCAGCTCGGCGATAAGTTTGACAAACAAAACCCGATTCAGGGCGGTTCCCCTGAAGAAGATCAAAAGGTTTCTTCAGACAATATTAGACATCTTAGGTCATAAAAACGCGGGTCTTGAGGTGCTTCTCATTACCGATCGGACCATGATGCAGTGGAATAAGAGGGTTTTTGGCAGGACAGGCTCGACAGATGTCATTTCTTTTCCCTTCAATGAGCGCTATTTTTTAGGTTCTATTCTTATTTCTGCGGATAAAACAGCAGCCCAGGCACGCCAATACAGGCATTCCTTTCAGAAAGAATTAAAGCTATTATTGATTCATGGGGTTTTACATCTTATGGGATTTGATCATGATTGTTCACGGCGGGCAACCCGCATGAGAAAGATGGAACAAAAATTGTTTTGCAAAACAAAATATTTACGATAAGTATGCTGAAATCTTTTTTAAAGAGAGATTGGTTTCTTGCCCTCCTGTCGGGTTTTTTTGGCATTTGGATTCTGCCGGTTTCCATCGGAAATTTTTCAACAAGTGGTTTTGACATTCTGGCCTGGATAGTCTTTACCCCTCTTTTTCTGGCGATTTGGGAGTCGCCTCCCAGGCGCACTTTTCTTCTCGTTGGGCTGACCCACATGATTTATTTTAGTGGGGTTAGTTATTGGTTGAATATTGCTATTCATCAATTTGGCGGACTTCCCCTGTGGTCGAGCCTCCTCATCATGTTGTTGCTTGTCGTCATCAAATCTTCGTTGATGGGAGGTTTTTTCGCCCTTGGGGCCTATTGGAATAAAAAATTGAATCTTTCATGGATACTTTTGGCCCCGCTTCTTTGGGTGGTAGAGGATTATACGATCAATTACATTCCCGCCGGTGGTTTTCCCTGGGGCAATATCGCTTATTCCCAGTCGGCTTTTGTTGTTATGATTCAGATGTTGGACCTCGTGGGAGTTTATGGAGTTGGTTTTCTCATTATTTTGATCAATGTCACGCTGACGGCGGTTGTTCGATCATGGCTGCATCTTCAGTTATTTCCCTATCGGGCAGTCCTCACGACATTGATTTTGCTGATCCTGACCCTCACCTATGGTTTTTTTAGGTTCAATCACTTTGAAAACACTACTCCCAAACAGGAGACACTCAATGTCGCTTATATTCAGGGCAACATTTCTCAGGGTCTCAAGTGGGAGGAGACACTTCAAGATCGCATTTTGTCCAAGTATCAGTTTTTATCTCAAAAAGCGCTTGAAGAATCATCAAAACCTGTCGACCTCATCGTTTATCCTGAGACGGCGTATCCTCATTTGTTAAGGCATTCAAAATTAAACAGGGTGGAATCTTTCGTCAAGGTGCCCTCGCTATGGGGGTTGAATACCTTTGATGCCGATCCTACATCCCCCTTCAAGATAAAATTGTTTAATAGCGCCTTGTTATTGGATGAGGCCAGTGAAAGTTTGGGCATTTATCACAAGACACATCTTGTTCCGATGGGTGAGTATGTTCCCCTAAAAAAGATCTTCTTTTTTGTGGACAAGATTGTTCCAGGTTTCATGGATTTTACCCCGGGACGGCCGGGACAGCTCTTGCGTCTTCATCAGAAGGCGCTCTTGGGTGTCACAATATGTTATGAGGACTCGTTTCCCGAGATCAGCCGATCTTTTGTCAAAAACGGGGCCGATCTCTTGATCAACATCACCAATGACGCCTGGTATGGCAAATCATCGGCCCCTTATCAGCACCTGACATTTTCCCAGTTTCGTGCTGTGGAAACACGCCGGTGGTTGGTGCGCTCAACCAATACGGGGGTTTCGGCCGTCGTCGATCCCTTGGGGCGGTTTTATAATATTTCTGATATCTTTACGGAGGCCTTTGCGGTGACTACAGTGGGCTTGGGAGGGGCACTGACTTTCTATACGGCCTGGGGTGATATCTTGGTCTATGTGTGTCTTCTTGTTATGTCTTGGCTGGGGATTAAAACGATTTTGATTATTTACAGAGAGCGGTCTCGTTTTAAAGAAACTTGACTTCTTACCCCTTGGCGGCTTACTAATTCGTTTCATGCATTTAAAAGAACTCAAAGAAAACATCACTTTCCTGTCTGAAAAGATCAGTTTTCTTCGGAGGGGTCTTTGACCCTGCTCACGACGGGCAAATCCTAAAAAAATTAGAAGAAAAGACGAATTCTCCCGATTTTTGGAATGATACCCGCGAGGCCGGAAAGATCTCCAAGGAGATTGATGCGCTTCGAGGCACTATCAGTATGTGGGAATCGTTGGATCAAAGTCTTAGTGACCTCAAGGCCTATGAGGAGTTGATAGGGGAGGCGAGTGATGAAGATCTTCTCCAGGAGGCGGCCCAGAGATTTGATGACTTAAAAAAACGCGTTGATGATATTGAATTTCGTCAAATGCTCTCGGGTCCCCATGACAAAAATGACGCCATTTTTTCAATCAATGCCGGGGCGGGAGGGACCGAGTCCTGCGATTGGGCCGAGATCTTGCTCCGGATGTATCGGCGTTGGGCGGAGCGTCATGGTTATCAGGTGGAAATCCTGGATTTTACCCATGGGGATCAGGCGGGTTTTCGGTCGGTGACGATGACGATCTCGGGAAACTATGTTTATGGCTATTTGCGGGCCGAGATTGGTGTCCATCGATTGGTCAGGATTTCCCCCTTTGACGCCAATAAGAGACGGCATACCTCCTTTGCCTCTGTCTTTGTGATGCCGGATATCGAGGACGAGATTGAAATCGAGGTGAAGGATGCGGATCTGCGCGTCGATACATTTCGCTCAAGTGGCGCGGGGGGGCAGCATGTCAACAAAACCGATTCGGCCGTACGCCTCACCCACCTCCCCACCAATATTGTCGTGGCCTGCCAAAGCGATCGTTCCCAGCATCGCAATCGGGCGATGGCGATGAAGCTCCTCAAGGCCAAGCTCTACGAGCTCGAGATGGAAAAAAAACAGGAAGAACAAAAAAAGATCGAGGGAACCAAAAAAGAGATCGCCTGGGGATCCCAGATTCGTTCCTATGTCCTGCATCCCTATCAGATGGTCAAGGACCACCGGACACAGTATGAGGTCGGCAATGCGGCCTCCGTTCTTGATGGGGATCTGGACGCCTTTATCCGCGCCTATCTCCTCAATCGATAGAAGCCCCCTGATTACTTTAATCATAAAAGTGGGGACTTAAGTCCCCACTTTTTGTAGTGGCCTGTGCTTTTTCTTCATAAATGCGTCTGGTAATTAGATATTACTAATAATATCAATAAGATATCAACCCAATAAAATATTCTTAAACACCCACCCATGGTCCCGAGATTGCAAAGACTACAATAGAGAACCCCATGTGTATCAAGAAAACCTATATTCATAATATTTTGATCCTGGCCGTCGGCCTTCTTTTGACCGTCACCCTTGCCTCTTGCAAGAAGATCAAGGGAGACGCTGGGACCCCGACCGATACGGCAGGCGAGGTGGACCCTAGTGGGGGCGATCTCACCCAAGGGGATTTTCAACTGACCTCCCTTGAGCCTTCCTCGGGAAAATCAGGGGATCGTTTTGTCCTCACGGGAGAGGTCCTCGATGCCGCGACCGATCTTGTCATGTTTGGCGAGATCCCCGTGATCCCCCATGCCGTGGGAGACGGGGCCCGCCAGTTTTTCTTCGCCTCCACGAGCGTCCAGACGGCCAAGACTGACGAGGCCAAGGGGCAGATCTCGGCCTTTGTCCCCCAGGGTGTTTGTGATCAGGAGTATGTGGTCATCGTCGTTCGGAGTGACAAGAGGAGTACGGGGAAAAAGTTTACAGTCGTGGGCGAGAAGCCCTGTCCCGGTTCTGCAGATGAGACAGAGGATGCGGATGAGACAGAGGAGACCGGGACCCCGGAACCCACGACCGTCGGGGAGACAGTGGTGGGGGGAGAAGGGGAGGGTGATTTACAGCCCGCCGAGTTCGTGCTTGTTGAGGCCACCTTGGGACTTTCGCGAGAGATTGTTTATCGGCAATTGAATCCGACAACGACCTTATCCTGGTCGGTCAGTCATGGGGTCGTGGATGCGGTGACGATTTATGCCAATGGGAATGTCTTGAGTCACGGGGGTGTGATTTATCACAATCATCTCAATGTGAGTGGGAGCGTTGATTTGGAGCCCTTGGAGAGGACACATTATCAGGCGGTCTTTACCTCTCGGGGAGAGGTGGTGGCGGTGAAGGAGGCAGAAGTCTCCGTCATTGGTGAAGAGAATGATTTAAGCCTCATTCCCTATTTTGATGTGGCGGTCTCTCCCCTTTCCCGCACACGCACTCAGGGCAATAATTTTATCGCAGAGCCCATAACGGTCCGGTTTGTGGCGAATCAGATCACGGGGATCGATTTTACATTTTCGGAACAATGTGTGACGCCGCCCTGTCCCTCGTTGGGGAGGCGTCATTATGCGAGTTTGAATGGGTCTTTTACATTTCGCCCCGAGGTGACGGCGGTTTTTCGCGCGGTGGCCACGACGGACGAGAGGGAGACCATTGAGATCACGAGAAATATCCAGGTCACCCTCGCCGCCGTCGGTGCTGAATATACGGCGACGGAATGGGAGGATCGGAGCGATCAGTCCTATCTACCGGGATATGCCAGGTATCGTGTCAGGGTGAGGAATGCGGCGACGGCCCTGATACAGTCCCAGGGGGATTTTAGCCCCTGCCTCTGGGCGGCGGGTTCGTGTGTGCCCCTATCGGTGGTCAACATTGGAGGGGGCAACAAGATCCATGTGATCCCCCTGGCGAGCCTTCCGGCGGGGAGTGGGGACTGGAAGATCTACGAATTTTACTGGAGGCAGAATTGTGGCACGGGGGCGAGTACGCGGTGCCGGTCCACGCTCAAGGCGAGGGGTTATAATGACGTCTTGATAGAGAGGGACAAAGAGGTCATGAGCCTGACGCCGACCCCCACACTCTCAGCAGAATTAAAATCGGGGGACTGGAGACAGATGCATGTCGAATGGAGCTGTCTTAACTGTCGTGATGTGATTGTGACAAGCCCTTGTAGCCCTAGAACCTTTACCGGTTTTACTGGGAATACTGGGAGTCAGGACATTCCGATTTGCAGTAAAAATCAGAATGATAATAGGGCGACCTTGAGTTACAAGGACCCCTTTTCCCCTACCGTCCATACCTTAAGTGCCCATCCCTCCAATGGTCCCTCGACCACCCAGGCGAATATTACGAACTCTGACATCGGCAATAGAAACAATGGGCGTGATGGAGACGGGAGATATCGTATCCCATGGAGGACCCTCTGGGCCGTGAGGGCCGAGGTCCAGGGTTATACCCCCGAAGGGACGACCTGTGGTCGTTTGCGGTCCTTAAGCCTTAATTTCAGTCTGGGGGACGGGTCGTCGGAAGTGACCGGGGCCAATGCCGATTTTCCCGTGGATCCCGACTGCTATGTCTTTGAGGTGACGGCCTATGATGTGGAAGGTGGGCCCCATCGATCCGGTAGAATCACGGCACAGTCCAAGATTGTCATTCAATACATTGATAATGGTTATGGCTGGCAGACATGTCAGCATGATTGTTCACCTAATTGGTGGTGTGGCGATCAGGATCGATGTTCGGCAACGGGCTATACACGCTATAAAACGGTTGTCGTCAAAAATGCGAGTAATCGTCGACCACGAGTCATGAGTGCGGGGAATGGTTATACTTGTCCTATGGACGATGATAGTGGTGATCACATTTGGATGGTCATTAATGAACTCGAGTCTTCAACGCCTCGCGAGAGACAGTGGGGGTTAGAGCACCGATATTATTATAATAGCTCAATCGCTTACGGTTGTAAGGTCTGTATTGATGGGGAACCTGGAGGGGGAGAGATTTGCACTAGTCCGTCAGTCGATTGGAGTAATCAGTCACCTTACTATGAAGGTTCAAGTTGGTGTCATGGGGAGACGACAACGGGGGCCCCTGAATATAGTTGTGGTGGTTGGAGTCTGGCCGGACCCGATAGCTGGACTGCAGTGGGCGTAGCAGTGGGCGTTGTTGTGGTGGGAGGAGTCATGCTCTGATCTTTCCCTCCATCTTTGCCCCCATATTGGGGACAGGACTCCCCCCTCCATTGAAATCGTTAAAATCCCCACCATTTTTTCAATAAAATTACAATAAATTCAATAACTTATTCTAAACCGGCAGACCGTTTTTGGCATGGTGATTGCAATAAAAATGAGTGGGACCATGGCTAAATATTTCATTCAATTCAAAGGGTTTGTCATCGTGGGGCTTGTTGCCTTCGTGGTGTTTTTTGCCCTGACGGGTTGCAAAAAAAACAAGGGTTCTGCCACTTCCATTTCTTCTACCGATGATGGAGTGATCTCCGGATCCTCCAACATAGAAAATGCCGATTTTATTATTGAGGCGCTCTCTCCGGCCCAGGGAAAATTCGGGGACAAGATTGCCATCACGGGCGATGTCCATCCGTCGACGGATCTCGTCATGTTTGGGGGTCAGGTCGCCTTTCCCGTCGGCGAGGGCGGCAAGATGTTTTTGTTGATTCAAAGCGGGTTTCAGGCACAAAAAAAACAGGACGCACAGGAGGCGGGAAAGATCTTCTTCTTTGTCCCTTCGGGTGTTTGTGCCGAGACGGTGGATGTCTCTGTCGTGAGAAAATCGAGTGAGGGCAATCAGAAGAGCAACTCACTCCCCTTCAAGATCGTGGATAGTTCCTGCCAGAAAAAAGACGAGACAGTGGACGATGACGACAAGGACGAGGAGACAGGGACAAAGAATCCGCCTGAGGCTGAAGAAGACAAAAAGTATGTGGGTGAGGAGACCCAAACGGATCCCGATGACAAGGATCTTCAGGCCAAAGAGGAGGCATTTCAGGCCACCCTCGTGGCCGATCAGTATCTGCTGACCAAAACCCCCCTCGCACCCACTCAGGAGGTCAAATTTACCTATGAGGTCCAGTCCGGGGCCTATACGGAGGCCCAGCCCGTCGTCCAGCTCCCCAATGGCCTGTGGCAGAAAGAGGCCATGATGGCCATGACCCCCGAGAAGAAGGGGGATTTTGTCTTCAAGATCGGATACTCGACCAAGGTCAAGATGCAGTTTTTGAATAATGGGCAGTTTGTCCATGAAAGCGAGCCCATTGAGATCAAGGTGATCGAGCCCGATGCCCAGATTTCGCAGGCCTATCTGGTGGTGGAACAAAAGACGCTCTATGCGGCCCCGGAAAACGGTTATGCCCCCAAGGCGACGTTTAAATTTTGGGCCAATAAGATCAAGAAGATTGAGATCTCCTTTAAGGAGAAGGGAGAGT
>MGSF01000023.1:0-6440 GCA_001798715.1 Deltaproteobacteria bacterium RIFCSPLOWO2_02_FULL_50_16
ACGGAAACGGGATTTCCTGTTGTGAAACAAACAAAAATCTATAACACTCTTGCCGGAACACTGTGTTTATATAGTGCAAAAAAATAATTGAATTGACGACACGTCCTATTTTGAGGTCCTGCCGGAATATTGCCTCTTCAGCCACTGGGCCACGGGCAAGAAAACCATCTCTTGGGCATAATCACTGACAAACATGTCGGCATGGGCAAACTTGACGTGATCGTCCCCCACGACAAGGATGTCTTTCATCTCTGAGCCCATCACCTCATAAGCGGAAAGGGCCGTATCCGAGGGGACAATGCCGTCCGAATTTCCAATAAGACACAAAAAGGGATTGGTCACTCGTCTCAATTCCTGGATGATATTCTTTCCGTCTATCATCAGATCCTTATTATTGACCCATTGGGCAATTTCCTCATTGAGAAATCGGTTGGGATCATCCACCACCTCCAACATGACATCGATGTGTTCCTGAGAAATAAATTCGGGATGAAGATAGAGATGAATGATGGAGGGAAAACGGACTATAAGGGGCGCCAGCATCTTGGCAATCCTTCTCACATTTCTGAAGGGAAGATAGCGTAACAGCGTGGGAGACTTGGACATGATCTCTAAAATCAGGGGCTTCTTCTCCCACCGCAAGGGGGCCCCCATAGCCACGACGGATCCCAAAAGATTCTTTTTGACCAGGGCAAGATAAACATAGGCAATCGTGCCCCCCAGACTACACCCAATGACATCCACCTTCTGGGCCTTCGTGTGGGTGTGTTGAAGGATATAATGAAGGACCACGGAAAGATCCGTGACCCCAAAATCCTTTAAAGTGATGTGTGAATCCCCTTGAATCTTTTTGGATCCTCCCTGACCACGGAGATTGGCCGACCAGACCTCAAAACCCTCGTGGGCGAAAAAATCCTCCATGGCCAATCCCGTCGGATGGTAGCCAAAAATAAAGGAATTCATCCCGTAACCGGGAAGGATGAGCAAGGGACGCCTTTTTTTGTTTAATTTTTCAGAAATAGAAGATCTTTTGACCTCGAGGCGCCAGCCCTCTCGGTTAGAGACATACGACTTTTCTTTTTCAACAAGGACCTTATTGAGGAAACTATGTTTTATGGTTCTATTTTTCGCCACAAACTTACAAGCTAGTACCTATAATAATCCGGTTTGAAGGGCCCACCGACTGCAATCCCCAAATACTGGGCCTGTTTCTTGGACAACCGGGTCAAATGGGCCCCCACCTTTTTCAGATGAAGGGCAGCAACTTTTTCATCGAGGTCTTTCGGCAAGACATAGACCTTATTCTCATATTTGCCATGTTGGGTCCACAGCTCAATTTGGGCCATCACTTGATTTGTAAAAGAGTTCGACATCACAAAGCTGGGATGCCCGGTCGCACAACCCAAATTGACCAGACGCCCTTCCGCCAGTATCGTCAGGGCCTTTCCATTGGGCCAGATGACCTGATCGACCTGGGGTTTGATGTTGACCCTCTTTAATTTTGGGTCATTGAAGATCGAGGACACCTCTACCTCCGCATCAAAGTGTCCAATATTACAAACGATCGCCTGATCCTTCATGACATCCATATGTTCACGCCGAATCACATCACAACAACCCGTGGCCGTAATAAAGATATCGCCCTGGGGCGCCGCCTCTTCCATCGTCACGACTTCATAGCCCTCCATGGAGGCCTGTAGGGCGCAAATAGGATCGATTTCCGTGATCAAGACCCTGGCCCCCTGACCCCTCAGTGACTGGACACAACCCTTCCCCACATCCCCATAACCGCAAACAACCGCCACCTTTCCGGCGATCATCACATCGGTTGCCCTCTTGATCCCGTCCAGCAGGGATTCGCGACAGCCATAGAGATTGTCAAATTTGCTCTTGGTCACAGAATCGTTGACATTGAAGGCCGGGCACTTCAAGGTGCCCTCTTTCATCATGTGATAGAGACGATGGACCCCCGTCGTGGTCTCTTCAGAAATCCCGCGAATGTCGGCCAAAAATTCAGGATGGCGATCATGAACAAGCCGAGTCAAATCACCCCCGTCATCCAAAATCATATTCAGTGGTTGCCCCTCAGGCCAAAAAAGGGTTTGCTCAATACACCATTCATAGTCTTTTTCGCTCTCCCCCTTCCATGCAAAAACGGGGACCCCGGTCGCGGCAATGGCCGCCGCCGCGTGATCCTGGGTTGAAAAGATATTACAGGAAGACCACCTGACCTCTGCCCCAAGGGAGGTCAGCGTCTCAATAAGGACCGCGGTCTGAATCGTCATATGGAGGCATCCGGCAATCCGGGCCCCCTTTAAGGGTTTTTTGCCGGCATATTCTTCTCGAAGGGCCATGAGACCGGGCATCTCCGACTCCGAGATCGCAATCTCCTTTCGCCCCCACTCGGCCAATGAAATATCCGCTACTTTATAGTCATTTTTCTTGGGCATATCTTTCCTCAATGCAGGTTGTGACATGGTCAAACTCCTTTAAATCATTGATCATTTTCAATAAGGACGGGACTATAACCTACTCATTTTTCCATGGCAAGCGAAATGCACCCTGCCCCTGATCTAGGAGCCTGACACCGTCACACAATGGATTATCCAGAAAACAAGAAAAGAGGGCAACTTTTCATGTCCCCTGTCGAAGGAAATTATACTTGATTGGGAGGACAATATAATTTAAGCTCTTTTAAGAGTCTAAGCTGTTAAAATAATTGAGGTTATTTATGGAATTGATTAAGAAACAAGCCGGTCATGATAGTGCCGGCGAGGATATCGAGGAAAACCTTCACCAGTTGGTCGCCAATATCGCCCACGAATTTCGGACCCCCCTGGCGATCATGCTGGGCCATATTGACATCATCCTCGATGGGGTGACGGGGACCATCAATAAAAAACAGGAACAGAGCCTCCAGAAGATCAAAGAACTGGCCTTGAGACTCACACGCATGGCCACCGATATCTTGAGTGTGGCCACCGTCATCAATGGGAAGATCCAACTCAGGCGGGAAAAAATTGCCACCCCCATATTTGTCAACCGTGTTATCCAATCCCTCGAGTATCTCGGCCAAAAGAAAAAGATTACCCTCGATCTTGATGTCCCTCAAAAAATTTCATCCTTTTGGGGGGATCCGGATCGCATCGAACAATGTCTGACAAATATTGTCGAAAATGCCGTCAAGTTTGCCCATCGAGACACAGAAGTTCATATCAACGTGAGGGAAGAGCCCGAGAGTATACGATTTGAGGTCAAGGATCAGGGTCAAGGGATTCCTGAAGAGGAGATCGAAAAAATCTTCAACCGGTTTGAACGCAGCAGAGGCGACAACGCCGAAGGCTTTGGATTAGGATTGGCCATCACCAAAGAAATCATCGACCTTCACAGGGGCAGGATCTGGGTAGAGAGTCAGCCGGGAAAAGGCAGCTCTTTTATCTTTGAACTTCCCAAGGACCTAAGGCAGCGCTAAAGGGAACCTCTAAAAAACAAAGAGGCTCATTCCCCCATCCACACCAATGACCTGTCCGGTCAGATAGCTCGCCTGTTGCGAACACAGGAAGGCCACGACCTGGGCCAATTCACCCAATTCCCCGAAACGACGCATGGCCGTGATCTTTTTCATGCGCTCCAGCATGTCGCCGCGAATCCCCTGCATGGCCACGGCACTCTTGATGACCCCCGGGGCAATGACATTTGAGGTGACATTATAACGCGCCCCCTCCAGGGCCAAACTCTTTCCAAAGCCAATCATCGCGGCCTTGGTGGTGGAATAGCTTGTCTGGCCCGCCCCGCCATGGGTCCCCGCAATAGAGGCCATCGAGACGACGCGTCCCCAACTCCCTTTCAGCATCATGGGCCACACCGCCCGTGTGATATTCGCCGTCCCGATGATATTGACCTCGATGTCCCGATTCCACAATTTTGGGGGAATATCGGAAAACATCCCCACAGTCGACAATATGGAGGCGTTATTGACCAGGATGGAGACATCGCCCAGATCCGATTGAATTTTTTTGGCCGTCTCCCGGACCTGATCCTCCTTGCTCAAATCGCATTCATACCCAAAGGCCGTCGCCCCGTTATCTTTGAGGATCTTGACCGTTTCCTCGCAGGAGACGATGTCGACCACGGCCAGCTTGGCCCCTTCAAGGGCCAGGGCCAGGGCATCGGCCCGACCGAGCCCGTCAAAGGCCGCCCCTGTGACAACAGCCACACGATCCTTAATACCATAATTCATAACACCCTCCTTCGTCTTTGTGATATACAGAACGTCATAGGCTAACACCATTGATGACGTTCTGTGACATACTAACAGTCCCGAAATTGTATAGACATTTGGGGACTGTTAGTATTACAGGACCGGTTGTTAGCCCTATCGGGCTGTCCATATTATTTCGGTCCTGTTAATATGACACTATGTATATCGACGTATTCCTCCTATAATCAAGGAGAAAAATCATCAGATGAAAAAGCTTTTCATGCAAAAGGCGATCGATATAGCCCGACAGGGACTGCGTCGGGGACAATCCCCTTTTGGGGCTGTCATCGTCAAAAAAAATAGGATTGTGAGCCTCGCCCACAATAAGGTCCGCCTCAAGAACGACTGCACGGCCCATGCCGAGATCGTGGCCCTGCGTCAGGCCTGCCAAGACTTGAAAACCATTCATCTGGATGATTGTGAAATGTACTCCACCTGCGAACCCTGCCCTATGTGTTTCGCCGCCCTCCATTGGGCCCGCATCAAAAAGATTTATTTTGGCGTCCCCATTCGGATACCGCAAAAATACGGATTTAACGAGCTCTGTCTCTCCAATCAACGCCTGAAGACGCTCGCCAAGGCCCCCATCAAAATTTACAAAGGCCTTCTCCATGAAGAGTGCGAGACCCTCTTTCAAGAATGGAAGACACAATGGGGAGGAAAACCTTACTGAGTATTACTTAAGCTCGGTCCCTGTCTTTTTGAAGACGCGGAGGGGAGGGGTGTCTTTACCCCTTTGAATACTGACTCTTCCCGGCTTTTTTGTCTTGGGATCCACCAGCATGACATTGGAGATGTGAAGGGAGGCCTCTTTTTCGAGCGTGCCTCCCTGAGGATTTTTTTGGGTGGGACGGGTATGGCGTTTCACAAGTTTCACCTTTTCGATAAAGAGACGCGAGGCCTCCTTATTGAAACGCAGGATCTTTCCCTGCTTTCCCTTTTCGGCCCCTGTTATCACTTGAACAAGATCACCCACTTTAATTTTTCTCATAGCTTCCTCAATGAAGGCCCTTTTTAACCAAAACTCTTCTTAATTGCCTTAATTTTGGCGGCAGTTTTACCGGATCCGAGTGGAGGACAAAGGACGTCAATCCCCCCAGCTTGTCGATCGTCTTCAAGGTCGACATCGCCACCCTGACTCGATGATACAGGCCCAACTCAGGGACAAAAAGCCGCCTTTCCTGGGTATTGGGCCTTTGATAATGGATAGTTTTATTATTGGCATGAGAGACGCGGTTTCCCCTGAGTCTCCTCTTTCCGGCAATTTCCCGATTGGCTCCCATAGACAAACCTCCATGTAAGGGGTGGTTTTCTAACAGCTTTGTCCCAGAGAGGCAAGGGTTTTCTTTTCATCAGTGATTTCGCTTGAGCAGGGCCGCAAAGAGGGGCCCCATGGCCTCCCGATGGGGCAAGATCAGACGTTCCTCAAGAAGCGTAACCGCCGGTCCCACCTTGTCCATGACCCCTTTCACAACCGCCCCATTCTCCAGGGGGGAGATGCTGCATGTGGCATAGACCACCCGTCCGCCGGGGCGACAGGCCCTGAGGGCGGCCCAGAGGAGTTTCTTTTGCCTCTTGGCCAGCAAGACACTTCTTGAAGGGGACCATTTCTTGAGCTCCCGAAGATTGCGAAGGACATGGGACTCGCTCGAACAGGGGGCATCGACGAGTATCCCATCATAAAGGGGACCCGACCTTGCCGCCCTCGCCCGTCCACTGCCATGAAAAAAGCAGAGCTCCCACCCCTCACCATTCATCGAAACATTGTAGTCACGAAAGAGGCCCTTCATCTTTTGAAGCCGTATCTTTGAGGCGTCATTACAGTGGAGAACGCCCTTCGATTTCATGGCGTCTACGATTAAAAGAGACTTCCCCCCCGGGGCCGCACAGAGATCTAAAATCTTCTCTCCGGGCTGGGGATCTAAGTACTGGACCGGCAACAAAGAAGCCCGATCGAGGACATATTCTTTATTCGTAAAAGAAAATACATGTTTGATTTTGGGGGGAGGCTTTTGAAGCGCCTCTTCTAAATCAGACCATTCTTGTTGCGTATACCATTGGCGATAAAATCGGCGAAATGGGGCAAGCAAATCCGGCATAGCGGGGAGAAATCTTACAAGTCAGTTCATTAATTTCTATTCATAAGACCTGACAGTACTAAGGAGAATATGAGACATCT
>MGSF01000023.1:6475-7441 GCA_001798715.1 Deltaproteobacteria bacterium RIFCSPLOWO2_02_FULL_50_16
AGTATCTAGGTAAAAAATCGGAGCAAAATCCATAATAAAGGGGCCGCCACCAAAGGCATCACGAGATTGTCGTCCCACTTTGGAAAGGAGATCTCCGCCAGAGAACCGATAATACCCCCCAAAATAGAGAACAAGAGAATGGATCCCTGAAAATTCGGCATCAGTAAAGGCGTGGCGATCAAGGAAACAAAGGCACACACGGCAAAACACCCCAACATCCCCTCGAGAGAGACATGTTTTGAGAATCGGGTCCGCCCCCAGAGCGTCCCTACAATAGAGGCGGCCGGATCTCCAAAGGCAATAAAGAGAAAAGTAAGGCTTGCCACCGGTTCTGGAAA
This sequence comes from Deltaproteobacteria bacterium RIFCSPLOWO2_02_FULL_50_16, assembly GCA_001798715.1. Classification (GTDB taxonomy): domain Bacteria; phylum UBA10199; class UBA10199; order 2-02-FULL-50-16; family 2-02-FULL-50-16; genus 2-02-FULL-50-16. The sequence continues at coordinate 6,814 of MGSF01000023.1, forward strand.
AACCCACAAAACAACATAGACCGAGGCCATATAGTAGGTCGCCGAACAGACGGAATTGACCTCCCGTTCGCGAATAATATGACGAAATCGGGAACAGGTCCACCGATTAAACCGTGGATTGTAACGACGGTAGATCTCCAAAAAGACGGCGGGCCAGACAAAAAACGAGAAGAAGATCATACACGGGATAAAATCCAATCCCGACCCCTTATAAATCCAGAAGGCCAAAGTCCCCATCCCGGCATGGAACAATTTTCTCCCCCACTGCAGGACCACTCGCGTTGCCAGAAGGGTCTCCCCCTTCATAAAACGCTCAATGAGCGAGAGGGTATCCCGATCCGTAATATAATCAGAAAGCCTTTGTGAGTAAGCCCTCAACTTCTCCGCATATTGAACGGCCCCCTTCCAGTGTTTGTCCTGAAGGGTCGGGAGCAATCCGCGAATGGCCTTCTCCGCCTTTCCGACATCGCGTAGGAGCTGGCGCATGACGGGACGTTTTTGAATATCCTTGGGGAGGAGATTCAAAACCTCTTTGTATTCGAGATAGCGAACCTCAAAGTTGAGAATATAGTCCTCCACGGAGCGTTTGAGCTGGTGGGAGACATCCCCTTGCTCCCTCAACCAGATA
>MGSF01000024.1:0-6865 GCA_001798715.1 Deltaproteobacteria bacterium RIFCSPLOWO2_02_FULL_50_16
CAATGGCCTTCGCGATCTCAGGATCGACATGTGAGAGGGTCTTCAAGGTCTCCATGGCCACGGCACGCTAGCATAACACCCCATAGCTCGCAACCTGATTTTGGCAGTTTAAGCTTGCCCCGGCTTACCTTTTTTTGCTAGAAACAATAAAACTCATGGGAAGGAGCATCTGTGATCACGCTGTTCAGTTATTCAGAGGCCGAGGGTTTTGTGCATCATCGATCGATCGAACCCTTGAGGACCCTCGTGCAAGATCCCAAACAAATTATCTGGCTCGACATCGAAGAACCCACTCCTGAAGAAACTGAAATCCTCGACACCTGTTTCAATTTTCACCCCTTGACCATCGACGACTGTCTGAGCGAACGCCAGGATCCCAAGGTGGACAATTACGGGGACTATCTTTTTATCGTGGCTCAAGAAATTCTTCCCGAATCCTCCACAAGAGAATTTAATACGGATGAACTCTTCATTTATCTGGGGAAAAATTATCTACTGACCTATCACCATCTCCCGCTCCGGAGCACCACCATCCTTAAGGATCGCATCTGGAAAAATGCCCGTTCTGTTTTTCGAAGCGCCGACTTCATCCTCGCCCTCCTCCTGGATGAGATCGTCGACCTCTACAATCCCTTGATCGACCACTACGATCAGCGCATCGACATCATGGAAGACCAGGTTTTGGAAGAATCAAAGAAAAACATCTTGAATGAGATATTTGACTGTAAAAAGAGTCTGTCCCGGCTCAAGAGAAACAACGGCAAGCAAGAGGAGATGATCCGCCACCTCATCAAAGATGGCTATGATAAAATCATCCCCACATCGATTCCCTATCTCTCCAATGTCCACGATCACCTCTTGATTGTGGCCGGGCGCTCGGACAGCTATAAAGATTCCCTCAACAGTCTCATCGACGCCCATCTCATGACCTCCACCAACAAGGCCAATGAGATCATGAAGGTCCTGACACTCTTCGCCGCCATCATGCTGCCGCTGACGGTCATCACCGGAATCTATGGGATGAATTTCAAGTGGATCCCCGAGCTGGATTGGAAATACGGCTACGGCTTTGCTCTGAGTCTGATGGCCCTTGTCGGCGGTACGATGCTCTATTTTTTCTGGAAGAAAAAGTGGCTTTAGCGTTTACTTAAAATTTTCCTTTTCCACGGCCGCGATCTTTCCTAAGCGCTGATTGTGCCGTCCCGCTTCATAAGAACTCTTCAACCAAAGACGCACAAGCTCAATCGCCTTCTTTCCGTCAACAATTCGACCTCCAAGACAAATCACATTGGCATTGTTATGCTCCTTGGCCATCTGCGCCGTATAGGCATCCATAACAACAGCCGCGCGCACCCCCCGAAATTTGTTGGCCACGATACTCATCCCGATCCCCGTTCCACAGATAAGGATGCCCGCATCGGCATGACCTTGGGAGACCTTTTTGGCCACCAAAATGGCAAAGTCGGGATAGTCAACGGAATCGTCATTATTGGTGCCTAGATCGCTCGCTTGCAGATTTTGTGTCTTGAGAAATTCGATGAGGGCCTGCTTGAGCGCAAACCCCCCATGATCGGAGGCAATAACAATCTTCATTATTGCATTCTTTTACTTACGTAATTGACGGCATCAGTAACAGTTAAAATCTTTTCAGCATCATCATCGGGAATCTCTATGTCAAATTCTTCCTCCATCGCCATAATCAGCTCAACAATATCAAGAGAATCAGCCCCAAGGTCCTCCACAAAGGAGGCCTCCTTGTCGATCTCCAATTCATCAAGGCCTAATTGTTCGGCGATGATCTCCCTGATTCTTTTTTCCGTGGCAATGGTCATAATGGTTTCATTACCTGTTGGGGATCACTTCCACACCGCGATAATGTCCACAGTGGAGGCAAACATGATGGGGAAGTTTTGAACGCCCACAATTGGGACACTTGGAACTATTGGCGGCCTTGAGATGGTCATGGGCCCGGCGCATATTACGAACGGTCCGTGATGTCCTACGTTTGGGTACTGGCATATAGTAGTGGGTGGTTACTATAGCTCAATCCCTGTTGTCAAGTCCGGTGAAAATCTTATATCATTATGACTTTAGCTTCAATTTCTCCAACGGGGCAAAACGGGCATCCTTCGCAGGAGAGCGGCATTGGCAGGAATCTGTATTCATGTTGGCCCCGCACTGAGGACACAATCCCTTGCATTCCAAATGGCAGAGAAACCGGTCCGGAATATTGAGCAACATTTCTTCACGGAGGATTTTTTTTAGATCAATTTCATGATGCCGATAAAAACAAAATTCGACATCTCCGGCCTCCAGTTCCAATTCTCCCACGGCCCCTTCCTCGGATTCTTCGGAGGCCGGAATGAGATGAGTCTTCACAGGGAGTGAAAGAGGTGTCTCAAAGACACATAAACACCGCAGACATTCAGGATGGAGAACCAGCTTCATCACGCCATCCATCGTGATGTTTTCACAGGACTTGATAAGATCAAATCGGAAGCAGACCTTGGACTCCTCCCCGGGCCTAAAGACCTCACCCAAGGCCTCCTTTACACAATCCATGACCCAAGGGGTTCTGTCCCCAAAGAAAGTATAGGCATGCCTCCCCTCCTTCATTTTAGAAGTATTTAAGATCATAGGCTATTTTTCTAACATAGGAGATTTGCCCCTGAAAAAACAATATTTTTTTAAGGGAGTGGTTATTGACACAGTGCGTAAAATGGATTAGGCTGAGGGTGTTATGCAGCGCTCTCTTCTTAAATCAAAGATCCATCGTGCCACAGTCACGCAGGCTGATCTGGACTACGAGGGGAGTATTTCCATTGACGAGGACCTGATGAAGGCCGCCAATCTTATTACCCATGAACACGTTCATGTCTGGAATATCACTCAAGGAACGCGCTTTGAAACCTACGTCATCCCTGCCCCCGCCGGCTCGGGCATGATTCAGATCAATGGGGCCGCGGCCCACCTGGCCAAAAAGGCCGACAAGGTGATCATCACCTCTTTTACCACCCTCCCTGCCAGAAAGATCAAGAGACACAAGCCCAAGATCGTCTTCGTGAACGATGCCAATAAGATCACCCGTATTGCCAATACAAGCGGCATGGGCCCCTACCGACAATAGACGAGATCAATTTCCCCCGGTGATCGTAAAATACTTGCAAATGGCAGGCTCGTTTGAGATGTCGCAGTAATAATCGGTTGTGGTCCCATCTTCATTCACTTGATCCTCGGGACAATCGGCATCCGACCCGCAGACGGTCACACACTGCCCCGTATCCTGACTCGTGTCACAATAGTATCCCCCGTCATTGACCCCATTATCGGCGGGACAATCGGCGGTGGCTTGACAGTCCAGGCTCCCATCGGTGGCCCCTCCACCATCATCAGGAATCCCATCATGCCCATCCGTCCCATCAGGCACCTCTCCACCATCCCTATCATCGGTGTCCCCGTCGGGAGGAGGAGGTGGAGAAGAGCCCCCGTCACTACAGGCAGCAAGAGCTATCAGAGGAATAAGAAGCAACCAGAGTGGCATATAAAACCTCCCTTGATGGCCGCCTTTTCGCCCCCCTTTGTGATAAGTTGCGTCTTTTTTGGGGTTTGACTCCCCAATTCGGGGTGTGTTACAAAAAGCCCCCTCATTAACGACGTTCCCCGAGTAAAGGAGAATGATATGGCCACCATTTATCATGAAAAAGAAGCCCCCTTAACCCCTCTTCAGGGGAAGACCATCGTTATTTTTGGTTATGGATCTCAGGGACATGCCCATGCCCAAAATTTAAGGGACAGCGGTCTTAGTGTGATTGTCTGTGAGCTGGAAGGGACCCCCAATGCCGTACGTGCCAGGGCCGGAAAGTTTGAAGTCATCACCAACTCCAAAGAGGCCGCAAAAAGGGCCGATATCGCCGCCATCCTCATCCCCGACGAATATCAAAAAGACTTGTGGGAAGACATCCAAGAGTCCCTCAAAAAAGGGGTGACCCTCCTCTTTGCCCATGGTTTCAATATCCACTTTAAGCGCATCGTCCCCCGAAAAGACCTGGACGTCATCCTGATCGCCCCCAAGGGACCGGGCCACCTTGTCCGTTCCCAGTACCGGGAGGGTCAGGGAATCCCCTGTCTTATCGGGATCGGTCAAGACGCCACGGGACAGGCCAAATCAATAGGTCTGGCCTATGCCCATGGTATTGGAGGGGCCCGTGCGGGTATCCTAGAGACCACCTTTAAGGAAGAAACCGAAACGGATCTCTTTGGGGAACAGGCCGTCCTCTGCGGGGGATTGACGGCCCTGATCCAGGCCGGATACGAGACCCTTGTGGAGGCCGGTTATCAGCCCGAGGTCGCCTACTTTGAGTGCCTCCACGAGGTCAAGCTGATCGTCGACCTGATTTACAACGGCGGCATCGCCAATATGCGCTACTCCATCTCTAATACGGCCGAATACGGCGATTTTACGAGGGGACCCCGCATCATCAACGCCCAGGTGCGCGCCGAGATGAAAAAGATCCTGGCCGAGGTCCAGTCAGGGGCCTTTGCCAGGGAATATGTCGAAGAATGTCAAAGCGGCATCCCCCATCTAAAAAAGATGCGTGAAGAGGCCAAGGATCACCCCATCGAAAAGATAGGCGAACGGCTCCGGGGGATGATGCCGTGGCTTCAAGGGGCCGTCAAAGGCAAGGAATAATGTCTCCCCGTCTCCGTTTTGCCCCCTCTCCCACAGGTCACCTCCACATCGGTGGGGCGCGGACGGCCCTGTTCAACTGGTTGCTGGCACGACATCACAAGGGACAATTTATCCTCCGCATTGAAGATACCGACAGGGAGCGATCGACAGAGGAATACACCACCTCCATCCTCAAAGGCATGGAGTGGCTGGGGCTGGATTGGGACGAAGGCCCCTTTCATCAGGCCGATCGCCTTGACATTTATAGAGGGCATATCCAAAAACTCCTGAGAGAAGGCACCGCCTACAAATGCTTCTGCACCAAGGAAGAACTCGATGAACGACGCCTGACCGCGCAGTCTCGAGGAGAAAAACCCAAATATGACGGCCGTTGCCGCCAGGCCGATCAATCCCAGGACAAACCCTATTGTATCCGTTTCCTCTCCCCGGATGCGGGAACGACTGTGGTTCACGACTTGATCCGTGGCGATGTCGTTTTTGAGAATAAGGAACTCGATGACCTCATTATCCAGCGTACCGACGGGACACCGACTTATAATTTCACCGTCGTGGTGGATGATGTGACGATGCGGATCACAAAAATCATCCGCGGCGATGACCACTTAAATAATACCCCCCGGCAGATCCAGCTCTACAATACCTTCCACTACCCCGTTCCTGAATGGACCCACCTCCCCCTGATCTTGGGCCCCGATAAAAAAAGGCTCTCCAAGCGCCACGGGGCCACGTCCGTCCTCGCCTACAAGGAGATGGGATATCTGCCTCAAGCCCTGCTCAATTATCTGGCACGCCTGGGATGGTCCCATGGAGACCAGGAAATTTTCTCCAAAGAAGAGTTGATCGCAAAATTTGACGCCACCAATATCGGCAAATCGGCCGGCATCTTCAACCCGGAAAAACTCTCCTGGCTCAATGCCCACTACATCAAATCCGTCCCACCACAAGATCTCCTGAAAAAAACACTTCCCTTTCTCCAAGAGGCCGGTCTTAAAATCGAGGATGAGGCTTATGCCACACAAGCCCTCCAGTCCCTCAAGGAACGGGCCACGACACTCAAGGCATTTGCCCTGGAGGGATCTTATTATTTCCAAGAGGATTTTCCCATCGAGGAAGGGGCACGAAACAAATTTTTGACCCCTGACACCCTCAAACTCCTCCGGGAATTTCGCGACAGGCTCATTCCCCTCTCCCCCATGAATGAGATCCTTCTAAAAGACATCATGACGGGGATGACGGAGGAAAAGGGAGTCAAGCTGGGGGCCCTCGCCCAGCCCCTGCGTGTCGCGGTGACGGGAGGGACGGTGAGTCCCAGTATCTACGAGGTTTTGACACTCCTCGGAAAGGAGAGGGTCTTGCAAAGACTCGATCGTGTCCTGTCATGATGAATATCCGTCTCAAAACCGAGATAAAGAGAAAGCTTATCCACATCCTGGGATTGGTTTTTGTCCCCCTCCTCTATTATTCCCAGGAAGTGGCCCTGATCCTGTGTGGCGGACTGATCCCCATTTATTGGATCGAGGAATACCTCTTTCGACAAGAATTTAAACTGAAGGGAATGATCCCCTTCTTCCAACAGTGCAAGCGCCCCTACGAAAAAGACGTCTTTGTCTTTGATCCAATCTACATGGTCGTAGGTGTCTTTTTTGCGATGCTTTTTTATCCCGTTCCGGCAGCGGCCTGTGCCATTTTTCAGGTCAGCCTCGCTGATGCCGGGGCCGCCATTATGGGTGTGGCCTGTGGCCGAACAAAGATCCCCTGGAATCCTCGAAAATCCTGGCAGGGATCGGGGGCCTTCTTTATCATCGCCTTTCTAGTCTCCCTCCTGTTTTTTGACTGGAATAACTCCCTCCTCCTTGCCCTCGTGGGAACCCTCCTCGAACAAACCCCTTTTAAGGGAATTGATAATCTCGTCGTCCCCCTGGGAGTGGGTGGGGTGGGGATGTTGTTGATGGGATAATTAATAGATCGCGATGGAATACGGACTCACGCCCTTGGGATGGTTTTTTTGGAGGTACTGGATATCAAGAATAAAATCCTCTCGCGTATACCCTGATTTGTCGACCTTCTGGGTATCCATCCGAATGGCATCACAGGGACAGGCATCCACACACAGCCCGCAATAGACACAGCGCAATTGGTTGATGCTATAGACAGCAGGATATTTTTCGATCTTGG
>MGSF01000024.1:6913-7406 GCA_001798715.1 Deltaproteobacteria bacterium RIFCSPLOWO2_02_FULL_50_16
CCGTCGCACACAGCATGCAGGCCGTACATCGAATCCGCCCATCGGGCCGGAGCATGAGGCGATGCTCGGCCTTATATCCCTCAGGAATAGCCTTGGTCTCTTCGGGATATTCGTAGGTCTGGATATTTCCGACGCCCAGGAGATTTTTTAAGAGATGGGCCCCCGTGGTAGAGAGACCACGAAGGACCTCAATGAGATAGATCTTTTCCCACCCTGTCAGACGGTAGCTTTTTTCAGGAAGGGGCACGACACGAATAGCCATAGGAGATTTCTCTAACCAGAAAATCCCCCCCCTGTCCACCTAATTTGTGTCATGAAATGTGGTGAGAAGAGGGTCAGGAAATTTTCCCCCATCACGGTCAACATCCCTCCCCAAAGGGGGGTGTCTTGAAAGTAGAAGGCCAATGAATGGTTTTTTTTCTTTTTCCTGGTTTCCAAGAATCGAAGAAACAATTTGAGGGCCCCTGTATGCGTCATCTGTCTTTTTCCCACA
>MGSF01000025.1:0-454 GCA_001798715.1 Deltaproteobacteria bacterium RIFCSPLOWO2_02_FULL_50_16
GATCCAATCAAAAGGAAGCCCGAAGTTTTGCGAAACAATTTGAGCAGCCTCTGCCAGTTTCTTGGGCCACGGTACCGGAAATAACGTATCTATATCTCTTGTGGTTCGATCAATAAGCCCCGTGAGGATGAGCCCTGCCCCACCACAGATGCCTAATTCTACCTTCGAGCCGCCTAGCTGCTCGTATACCGCGCCAAGTTCTTTAAGACATTTATTTAACTGATTCCTATCCATTTCCATGAGAACACTCTACATTATTCGTGCGTATTGCGCAATATTATATTGCTTATTATGCAATAATTTATTGCGTCATATGGTCAAAATCCGGGTCATCTCAATGTGTCCCCGGATTTGAAAGCCATTTGACTCGACAAAAAGGTCACGCTAGATTAATACGTCCGTATTGGAAAATTTGCTTAAAAAATACTGGGGCTATGCCTCCTTTCGTCCCTTT
>MGSF01000025.1:498-15354 GCA_001798715.1 Deltaproteobacteria bacterium RIFCSPLOWO2_02_FULL_50_16
CACTGTCCTTCCCACCGGCGGCGGAAAATCTCTCTGCTTTCAAATCCCCGCCCTGCTCCGTCAAGGTGTGACTGTCGTCGTCTCCCCTTTAATTTCCTTGATGAAGGATCAGGTGGACGGCTTGAAAGAAATGGGGATTGCGGCGGCCTGCCTCAATTCCAGTCTGACAGATGACGAACAAAAAGATGTCATTTCTCAGATTCAAAACCACCGACTGAGCCTCCTCTATCTGGCCCCCGAACGGCTCAACCTGCCGCATACCCTCGACCTCCTCCAATCCAGCCCCCCCTCCTTTGTCGTCATCGACGAGGCCCACTGTATCAGCCAATGGGGCCATGACTTCCGGGAAGATTATCGGCAATTGGGTCGCCTCCGCGATTCTTTTCCCAACACCAGTCTTCATGCCTTCACCGCCACCGCGACCCCGGAAGTCAAAAAAGACATTTTAGAACAACTCCGCTTAAAAAATCCCCGGATCACCCTCGCCCCCGTTGACCGCCCCAACCTCACCTTCCGCACCCAACCCCGCACCGGTCTCAAACAAATCACCGAGACCCTCGATAAACATCAGGGGGAAGCCGGTATCCTCTACTGCCTCCGTCGCGATGATGTAGACACTCTCTCTGAGCAATTAAACGATCGCGGCTATACGAATCGGCCCTATCACGCCGGTCTCCCCGACATCGTCCGAAAAGAGAATCAGGAAAAATTCGCTCAGGAAGAGGTGAACTTAGTGGTGGCAACCATCGCCTTCGGCATGGGGATCGACCGGTCCAATATCCGCTTTGTCATCCACACCGCCCTCCCGAAGAGTTTGGAACACTACCAACAAGAAACCGGTCGGGCGGGGCGCGATGGTCTCCCCTCTTCCTGTTATTTGTTTCACAAGGGTGGGGATTACGGCACCTGGTCCTATCTCATCAGCGAAAGCCCCAAAGCCACCGTCATGCGCAACAAACTCAATCAGATATACCATTACTGCACCCAGCCCCAGTGCCGCCACCGGGCCCTGGTCCAGTACTTTGGTCAAGACTATGAAAAGGAGAACTGCCGGGCCTGTGACTATTGCCTCGGCGAGATCGCTACGCTCCCTGACTCACTCACCATTGCCCAAAAGATCCTTTCCTGTGTGATCCGTGTCCAAGAACGCTTTGGGGCCGATCATGTGGCCAGGGTCTTAAAAGGAGACTTGAACGACAACATCCAACGCTGGGGTCATCAGGACCTGTCCACCTTTGCCCTGATGAGCGAGGCTTCTCATCGTTTTCTCCGCGCCCTCATTGAGCAACTCATCGGCCAAGGTTGCCTCCACCGCGAATCCCAATTTGCCACCCTCTCGGTGACACCTAAAGGCTGGGAGGTCTTGAAAGGGGGCACCACCCCCACACTGGCCCAACCGGTTGTCCCCGAGAAAAAGAAAAAGTCCCGAGCCAAGGCCCGACGGGCCCGAGAAGAAGAATGGCAGGGCATCGATCAGGACTTATTTGAGGCCCTCCGGCAAAAACGCAGGGAACTCGCCACGGAAAAAAACGTCCCGGCCTTTATCATCTTCGGAGATAAGACCCTAAGAGACATGGCCCTCCTCCAACCTACCACTCCAAAAACCTTCGCCAATGTCTACGGCATCGGCGAACAAAAACAAAAGGCCTACGCCGAAATCTTTACCGAGGTCATCAAAAAGTTTAAAAATCCGGGGACATGTTGAGCTGAGCTGACCCCTGAATTCAAGATGACATCCCTCCCCTAAAACAGGGGATTTTCCCCATTTTTACATCCGAGTAAATATTAAATATAAGCAATATCAACAAGTTGCGATGAGTTCATTGTGGCACAGATATTGCGTTTTACAACTGGGTATACGCGTCTGACCGATAATAAATACGGGGATGAGATGATAATAAGGCTTTCAAGATACGGCATTGCAATCTTCACAACCCTCTTTATTTTTTTCCCGACAACCCTGCCGGCCAAGGGCCTTTCGTTGAAACGCGTGGTGATGAAGCGGCCGATGATCAACCATATAAAAAAGGTGGAGAAAAAGGCGAAAAAGAGGACATGGCAAAAGGCGGCCGTTTTAAGGCATGGTGTGAATCTTTCTATCAGGCCTCTTACCGAAAATTCTCGATGGCATAATTTACCCATCAACGGGAGTCGGTTAACGACGCTAGACCCTGAAGAGATCGCATTAGATATAATGGATTTTAGTTCTTCCGGAGAGCTGGCCAGTCTAAACCAGTGTCTGGAGGATAACAATGAGACAAGCGCAAGCGGATCAACCATCGAGTCGATTATCAGCGGAGAAGAACCTCCCGACTGCGTTCACGATGAGATCAACATGTCTCCGGGTGTGGAGAACGAATTTTTGAGCGGGTTGGGATCGATGAGCGGCAGTCCATACCGGCAAATGGCAAATTGTGTCGCGCAGAGCCGGCAGGACCTGATAGAAATGTCCGCATTCGCCGCCTGCATAAACAGGGAAAACGAGAGAAGACGGTTTGGGATAGTGGGTGGAGAGAAGCAATTTGTGAGTCCTGACGAGACAGGGCAGGTTTCGGATGGTGGATCCGTCATTCAAAACGTGGTTGATGTCAACAATGATGGTGATTGGGCGATTTCCGGTTGCGGCTCCGTAGGTAACAGCGGAGGATGCGGTGGGATGAGATTCAATAACAACGGCAGTATTACATTTTTTGGTGGTCCGCTTGGTGGGGGAGGAGGCAGTATAACTGTGGGGGGCTCGACCTCAAGAGAGGAGGCGCCGCCACCTTCTACATTCACAGGTCAGCAACCCAAATTGACCGCTGATGACTACCTTGCGGTTTCGGATTATGCCGGATCGGTTTTGAGGGGTTCATCGGACAATGATGACGACGATGATGTAGTCTCTTCCGACTCGAGCGCCTCCGGTGATCCGAAAACAACAATGCCTTTCGAACCAGAGGGGACTGGAAATCCGATGATAGATCGATGTTGGGAAGAAGCCCAAAGAGAGTTGGGACGAGAGGAGCTTCAGAGGATGATAAATCAGGGTGAGATCCCCGGTTCACTCGGACCGCTTATTATGCCGGATCCAGATTCACCAGGGTCGGCCGACCCTGTATTTCTGACATGCACAACGGCGATATCCTCAGGAAGTAGCGATAACAACGGTTGTCCTGAGGACCAGACAGCTTATCCTGACCCTAACGGGCCAGGGACCCTGTGTGCCGACCCATATGGTATATCCTCTGATTCAACAAACTATAACGGCCCTGACGGCTGGACCGACCCTTCGGATGGCGAGACACCCTCAGGCGGCGGATCAGTAATTAATCCATATTGTCATCTCCATCCTGAAGACCCGAGTTGTGCCGATCCCGGCGCATAATAACCATAATTCCGTAATTCCAGAATTCTAATTCCGGGGAGGGAGCTTACGACCCAGGTTTCCCACAGTGACAGAGGCCGCGATATAAATCCACGGGAGCCAAGAAGCCACTCCCCATACATTTGAGGCATGGGGAAGATAATAAAAGGCCCCGATTTTGACCAAAATGATCTCAATGAAGGTTCCGACAATGGCTGTCAGGATCCCGAAGAGAATGCCTTGCCATGTTCTGTCTAAAATGCCCCACACACCCAGGCCCCCCATAGCCAAAATAATATCGCTGAATCCACCGGCCTCCCAAGGCAAAAAGCCGCTCAAACTATAAAGGGCAATAAAGACGACAAGCCCACAGACAATACTTTTCCAGTCTTGAGATCCAGGACGAGACAAAGGTGCTTTAAAGAGCCTGTCTAAAAAGGGATGAGAGAGGCCTATCATCAGGGCCGCACCTCCAAACAAGAGAGGAACCCAGAAGGGAATCTTCCAAAAATAGAAGGCAAAGACCCCTTGGGGATAGCCCGTTGTCTCTGTGAAGACATGACAAAAATCACCCACAGGACCTAAAATAGCCCCAGCCAAGAATAAAATAATGAGATTCTTAAAAATACCTCACTCCTTAAAAAACATTTTTCTTATTATAAAAGTCTCTTTTTTTATCTCATAATAATGGCCTGCCTCAAAGAAATTTTTCTTGTTAAGGAATCCTCTTAAAGGAACACCAATTGACAAACAAAAATCAAACTGATAAACCTCCGCCCGTATTGTCAATTATCAACCATTTTTTATAGTGTTTTAACTTTTTTAGTACATCTAAGGTTAAAAACTATAAGAATTTCTAACATTTTATTCGCACCTAACGGTACGAAGAAAATGTTGAAATGCTATATCGAGGAGTTATCATGAAAAAGATCTCCCTATTAATAACCGCGGCTCTTTGTAGCCTCATCCTGTCCACTTTTGCCTCCACCCCCCTTGCCCTTGCCGTGGACATTTCTGAAAACAAATCAACCGCCACGGCCCCCTCAAAAACTTCCTTTCAGGGATCTTCCCACAAGGGAGACATCCTGGCAGGACTGGGAGGGGGGATTCTTCTCAACCCCCCCGTCCGCTTTGATCTCAATATGATCGGGGAATACTATCTCTTAGATGAGGTTTCCTTGGGCCTGCAAATGGATATAGGTCTTCGCGGACCCACGACTTTTAACTTTTTAGGTTTCGGGCGCTACCACTTTGACCTGGCCTCCCTCTTTGACAGCCATCAGCTGACCCGTTGGGACCTCTTTGCCGGAGGCGGATTGGGCGGTGCCGTCAACACCAATGGCAACGGCAATATGGATATCATGATTCCCGAGTTTGGCATCCGCTATGAGTTGACGGAATGGCTGACCCTGGGACCCGATTTTTCCTTTCACATCCTGACCAATTTTGACAACGCGACGTGGGATTTTCGGATCCTCTTTGTCCAGGCGGAATATAGATTCTAGGGCGTGACAATCTCCAAAAAGGGGGAAATAAGCTCGGGATCAAACTGGGTCCCCCCTCCCTTTTCAATCTCACGGAGGGCCTCCTTGCGATCCAGGGGGGACCGATACGGCTGGGGTGCCGTCATCGCATCCCAGGACTCCGCCAAGGCAATGATGCGGGCCCCCAGAGGGATCTCCTCTCCACACAGTTTAAAGGGATACCCATGACCGTCATAACGCTCATGGTGATAAAGGATCAAAGGGACCTCTTTGTCCATAAAATGGATATCCTGAACCATCTTGGCCCCGATAATGGGATGCTTCCGAATAACGCCCAGCTCCAAAGACGTCATCCCCTGCCTCTTGAAGATGATGGACTTGTTGACGGCCACCTTCCCAATATCATGCAGCAATGAGGCGATACGAATGGAGCTCGTCTCCTCTTCATTCAACTGCAGCGATTGAGCGAGCAGCGTGGCCCAGTGTGAAACACGCTCCCCATGTTCCTTCAAATGACCCTCAAAACTCTTTTGTTTTTGAATCGACTGGATGACGATGTCCAAATAGGTCCTCTTGACTTCAGAGGTGATCATCCTGATTTGATGGCTCAACTCTTTGAGGGGCTGAAAATTTTCATTCATCGAATCTTCCACGGGAATCAACTGGGTATCCAGACGCACCTGACCCCGTCCCCGTGTCTTGGCCTCATAAAGGGCCTTGTCGGCCAATGTGATCAGTTCATCCTTGCTAATGATCTGGGGATGCAGGGAGGCCACACCGATGCTCGTTGAGACATAGATGATCTCCTGCTTATGATAAATCTTGTGATTTTGAATCGTCGCATGGATCCTCTCGGCAATACTCAAGGCGGCCCCGACGGAGGTCTCCGGGAGGACGACGGCAAATTCATCACCCCCGTAACGGGCCACGATATCCACCCCCCGCACCGACTGTGAGAGGACCTTGGCCACTTGTGTCAGCACATAATCCCCCACCCGATGGCCATAGCTGTCATTGATCACCTTGAAATAATCGATGTCGATCATGAAAAAGGAAAGGGGATGGCGATAACGCCTCGCCCTTTGAAACTCCTTTTCCATCAACTCACAAAGGTGCCGGTGATTGTAGAGCCCCGTCAGGCCATCGCTGATGGCGAGATTCCGCAGACGCTCCGTCGCCTCATGGACCTCATCTTCCAGCCTTTTCCGCTCCAGGGCCGCGGAAAACAGATGCGGGAGAAAAACGGACTGTGTCTCCTTGAGGGAGAGATAGTCAAAGGCCCCGTTTTTTAGGACCTCCCTGGCCAGACGATTGTTCCCTTCCCCCGTGATCACAATGGTAGGGGTAAAATCCTTCTTTTCCTTCAGCGCTTTCAACAACTTGAAGGAATCGATACGAGGGGGCTTATGATCCGTGAGAACGATACTGTAGTTATGCTCCTCCAGGACCTGTAAGGCCCTGTGGGTGGAGGGGACGCGGACAAACTTAATAGGCTCCTTTAACTTGGACAATTGTCGCGTCAGCCCCCTCTTGTGAACCCCCTCCTCTTCAATGACCAAGATAGAATATTGATTGTTGGGTGCCATAGAAACTTTCGCGTGATTATAACTTTTCGCTCTTGTCTTGACAATCTCAACATGGACTGGCACAAACTTTTTAATGCCCTGTCTAACGATACGAAAATACTTGGTTTATCTCTTCGCTGTCTTTATTTTTCTTGCCGGTTTTATCCTCCCGCCCATCAGCGCCTCTTCGCGCGATGCCGCAGAAAAAATCCCCGGTTTTTTGGAAAAGGAAAACCAAATCAAATATGCCCTTTATGCCGTTGATCTGCTCTTTCATCGTCGATACGACGAGGCCGAAAACCTTTTCCAAGGCTGGGCCCAGGAATGGCCCACCTCGATCCTGGGACCCTTGGGTATGTTGGGACTCTATGAATTGAAAAATTTTGAAAATTATTCCTTCACCGCCCAACCGGAAGAACTCCCCTGGCAAAAAAGGAGTTATGACTGGGCCAAGGAAATTTATGAGAGGGAAAAATCCGAGGACTGGGAATACTTGGCGGCCGGTGGCGCCCTGGGGACCTCCGGTTTTTATCAGGTCCAAAGGGGGAAATGGGTCCGCGGCCTGGGAGAAGCCATCCTGGCCTTTCGAGTCCTCAAAAAATCAATCACCAATAATCCCCAGTTCAAGGATGCCCTCGTGGGAATCGGTCTCTATGAATTTTGGCGAAGCGTCTTCACACAGAGATTCCGATTTCTTCCCTTTTTCCCTGATGAAAGGCAAAAGGGGATTCAGGATATCTTGACCTCCATCCAGGAGGGACAATACGTCGCCCCCCTGGGAGAGGCCTCCCTGGCCTTTGTCTACTTTCAAGAGAAGGATTTTAAAAAAACCGAAGAGATTTGCCAAAAATTTCTAAAAAAATTTCCGGAAAATATTATTGTAAGACTTCTCTATGCCAATTCGCTCTCGGCCACAAAAAAATTTGATCAGGCCCATCACGAATATCAAAAAATCCTCCGGCAGGTCCCAACCAACACCTTAACCCCCTTCTTCATTGCCAACAACCTCTACCATCAAAAACAGAATTTAAACGAGGCCCAACTCCTCATTGAGAGTTTCTTGCAGACAAATCCCTCAAAACGACTGGAGGCCCAGGCCCACGCCCTGTTGGGAAACATCCTACTGGCCCAAAACGACAAGGAAGGGGCCAAGAGACATTATCGAAAGGCCTTGAGTCTTAACCACTCACTCCCTCTGACACGCCAGCATCTGAAAGAATTAATACAAACGCAATAAATGCTGTGATACGGCGTTGGCTGTCCTCGGCACTCCTTGCGGCGTACCTTCCAAGTACGCCTCACTCGGCCTCGGCCAGCCGCCTTGTCTCACATCATTTCTTGCGTTTGTTTTGGAAAAGTAAGATCAAGATTTTTAGATTTTCCCTTGCTATCAGAAGCCCTTTTCGAATATCCTATCCTACGGGCAATGACTTGAGCCGCAGGACTTACCTAAACCCTTGATTTTTTAAGGAGAAACGTGGGCATTACCCTCGTACAAAAAAGCGACTTGAGTCGAAAAAAAACCAATGCCAAAACGGCCCTTGTCCTGGCCGGGGGGGCCATTTCCGGCGGCACGTTTAAGGTCGGCGGGATCAAGGCCTTAAATGACTTCCTCCTCAATAAAAAAGTCACGGATTTTGACATTTATGTTGGTCTTTCCGCCGGTGGTTTTTTGGCCGCCCCCCTTGCCGGCGGCATTCCTCCTGAGGAGATCCTAAAAAGTCTCGACGGCTCCTCCTCCTATTTTACCCAGCTCTCGCCCCTTCATCTTTACTGGCCCAATTTTTCCGATTTCGTATTAAGACCCCTTCGCTACCTTTATCGCCGAGGCATCTATATCCCCAGCACGATCTATGACCTCCTCTCCACCATCAGTTCTCTTCGATATACCCTTAAAGACGGCTTTCTCCGTTTCATGTCCAATCCTTCTTATTCCAATTTTGAGATCCTGATCAAACCCCTGGCGCGGACAATGTATTCGGCACGAAGCCTTCCCTCGATCATGGAGGCCATTCCTCAGGGGCTTTTTGACAACAAACCCATTGAGAAATACCTCCGTGAAAACATGAAAAGGAATCACTTAACCAACAATTTTAAGGTCCTTAAAAAACTGCGGGAAAAATCCCTCTACATCACCGCCTGCAACATTGAAACCTCCGAACGGGTGGTCTTTGGTCATGACGAGAAAAATGACATCACAATCTCTCAGGCCGTTCAGGCCTCGACAGCCCTCCCGCTGTTTTACAAACCGGCCCGCATCAAGGGAGTGGATTATGTCGACGGTGCTGTCCGCAACACGGCCAATATCGACCTCGCCATTGAAAAGGGGGCGGATCTGATCATCTGCTACAACCCCTTTCGTCCCTTCAACAACAAGATCATGATCGAATACCTGAAGGAGGAAAACAAATATGTCACCCGCAATAACCGCCTGAGTGAGTCGGGGGTCTTTATGATCCTCAACCAGGTCTTCAGGACCCTTCTTCACACGCGTCTTCGCCACGCCGTGACTTATTATGAACACAACAAAAATTTTAAGGGCGATATCATCCTGATCGAACCGAAAGAGGACGATGCCCGATTTTTCGAGATGAATCCGCTCGCCTTCTGGAATCGGGCCAAGGCGGCCAAACTAGGTTTCATCTCCGTTCGCGATTCCATCAATCGTCGCTTTGATGAAATCAGCCGCATCCTCAACAGTTATGGAATTGAGATGACCCGTGAAGTCGTCGAATTGGATATCAACAAGATGTCGAAACCCAGCCTCGATGACAGCACCATCATGAATGTCCTCGAACGCGAATCCCCAAGGCGTCACCTGCACCTCGTCTCCGGCTGGGAGTAATGGACTCACCCCTTATCCATTCTGTCTCCCAAGTCCTGGACCTGGTCCAGAAAAACCTTGAGGCCCATCATTCCAGTCTTTGGCTCACGGGCGAGGTCTCCAACCTCAAATATTACCCCTCATCAGGACATACCTATCTGACCTTAAAAGACGCTGAGGCCCAAATCCGGGCGGTCTTGTTCCGCGGTGTCCGTCGGCAGGTCTCTTTTCAGATCGAAGAGGGTTTGTCGGTCTTGGCCTATGGCCGTCTCAATCTCTACAAACCCCGGGGAGATCTTCAGATTGTCATTGAAAGTATTGAACCGATGGGGGTGGGGACCCTGCAACTCGCCTTTGAGCAACTCAAGAAAAAACTCCAGCAAGAAGGGCTTTTTGATCCCTCCCAAAAAAAAAGGCCTCCCTTCTTTCCCAAAGGGATCGGGATTATTACCTCCTCCGCAGGCGCCGCCCTCCAGGACATCCTTCATGTCCTGGAACGCCGATGTCCCGCCATCCCCATCAAGGTCTCTCCCGTGACTGTTCAGGGTGAATCGGCCCCCCAAGAAATCTGCGAGGCCCTCCAGGCCCTCAACCGACGAGACGATATCGATGTCATTCTCCTTGCCCGCGGAGGCGGTTCCATCGAAGACCTCTCCGCCTTTAACAATGAACGCGTCGCCCGGGCCATCTTCGGCTCCCGCCACCCCATCATCACGGGCATCGGTCACGAAACCGATTTTACGATCGCCGATTTTGTGGCGGATTGCCGCGCCCCCACACCCTCAGCCGCCGCCGAAATAGCCGTCCCCGTTCAGAGTGAAATCCTGCAAGACCTCATGAATCTCGAAGGGCGCCTCTCAGACAACTTAAGACTTGTCCTTGACCGCACCGAAAAACGCGTGCAATTGATAAAAAACCTCTTCGAGGATCCCTCCTCAATGCTGGAAAATTTTACACTCAAGCTCCATTCCTTCTCTCACTCCCTGTGTCATGATACTCAAAGACGATTGGATTCTTCCGAGGCCCGTCTGCAGGCGATGCGCCTTCACCTCGATGGCTTCAATCCGATAGCCATCCTTAAGAAGGGATACTGTATCGCCACGCCGGAGGGACAAACAAGACCCCTCAAATCATCCCGTGACGTTTCCCTGGGACAGGCACTCCATCTGCACCTCCACCAGGGTCAACTCAAGACGCAAGTGACCAAAAAGATTGACTAACATACCGGTTGGGTGTTTATGTTGGAGCTGATGAAAAATAACATTTCAAGAAAAGTTATTTTTCATCAGCTCCATTTATGAAGAAATCCTCTTTTGAACAAAATCTCAATAAACTTGAAAGGCTCGTGGAGACACTGGAAAACGACACCCCCTTGGAAAAGGCCATTGATACCTTTGAAAAGGGAATGAAGCTCCTGCAAAACTGCGAGCAACAGCTCTCTCAACTCAAATCACGGGTGGAAATGCTCTTAAAAAAGAAAACTCCATGAATTTCGATCTCGAAAATTACCTAAAAACCCTGCGCCCCTGGATTGAAAAGGCCTTGACTCACTACATCGAGACCTCCCCGACCCAATCCGCCCTGCTGACAAAGGCCATGGGTTATAGTCTCCTCGCGGGGGGAAAGAGACTTCGACCTGTTCTCGTCTTTGCGGCCGCCCAGGCCTGCTCCGAAAAAAATCCCTTGGAGCTCAAAGATCAGGTCCTGCCTGTCGCCTGTGCCCTTGAGATGATCCATTCCTACTCCTTGATCCACGATGACCTCCCCGCCATGGATAATGATGATCTCAGGCGGGGCCGCCCCACAAACCACAAGGTCTTTGGAGAGGCCATCGCCATCCTGGCCGGTGATGCCCTGCTGACAGAGGCCTTTGCGGTCATCACTCAAACACCCACGGACAAGGTCCCGGCGGCAACTCTCGTAGGGATAATCAGCGATATCGCCGATGCCTCGGGGGGCAATGGAATGGCAGGGGGACAGATCATCGATCTCGAGGCGGAGGGCAACCCTTTAAAACCAGAAGAGCTGGAACATCTTCATCGTTGTAAGACAGGGCGCCTGATCGCAGTGGCCGTGACATCGGGGGCGAGGCTCGTTCAAGCCGCACCTCCCCTCATCAACTCCCTCATCCAATACGGGCAATCCATTGGACTCGCCTTTCAAATCGTCGATGACATCCTGGATATTGAGGGACAAACAGAGACGCTGGGAAAAACCTCGGGGAGCGATGAGGCCCATCAAAAATCCACCTATCCCGCCCTATTGGGTTTGGAGGCCTCGAAAGAAAAGGCCCGAGGGATGGTCGATCAGGCCCTCGCCTCCATAGCCCATTTCTCCACGGCCGCAGATCCACTGCGGGCCATTGCCCACTACATCATCCAGCGCCAGTCATAAAGGGGGAAAACCTCTGAAAAAGTCCCATCTGCTGCGTTGCCCGCTCGATCCCTCCCTCAACGTACCTTTCAAGTACGTCTCGGTCGTGCTCTCGCGGGCGCCTTGCATCTGGGACTTTTTGAGAGGTTTTCGGAGAAATAGAGGGTTTTTTAAGGGTTCATCAGGGAATGACTACGACCTTGAGGGGATTATGCAAGACCCCAGGAATGAAGATTTGATTGAGTTCACTTAAGCGACACTCGTGTGTGATCAGGGGATTGACCTGAATCTTGCCCTCGGCCAGCATCCCCAGGGCCTTGACAAAATAATCCGGCGTATAATGGAAGACCCCATGGACGCTGATCTGTTCATAATGGATCCTGTAGGCATCCGCCTCAAAGACCGTCCCCTGCGGACAGCCCCCAAAGAGACAAATACGTCCCCCCTTACGCACCACACCCAGGGCCTGATTCCACGTCGCCTTGGACCCTACCGCCTCAATCACGAGATCGGCCCCATAACCATGATGACAGACGGCCTTGATCTCGGCCACGGGGTCTTTGGCTAATCTGACATTGATGACACAATCCGCCCCCATGTCTTCTGCGGCCTCCAACTTGTCGTGGGAACGCCCCACAACGATCACCTTGGCCTGATGGAGCTTGGCCACCTGAATCATCAGCAGGGAAAGGGGGCCTGATCCGATAATACACATCACCTCACCCGGGGTGATCCTTAACTTATCAAGACAGTGAATGACACAGGCCAAGGGCTCGGACAAGGCCGCCTCACGGAAAGAAAGCGTCTGGGGGACACGATAGAGATTGCAATTGACGATTTTTTCAGGGATTCGAATAAATTCGGCAAAGGCCCCGTTGAGAAATTCAAGATTTTCACAGAGATTGTGCTGGGATCTTCGACAAAAGAAACACTGACCACAGGGGGCCGAATTAGCCGCCACGACCCGCATCCCTGGGGTAAAACCAGAGACCTCATCCCCCACCTTGACGATAGTCCCCGACATCTCATGGCCGAAGGGGGAGGGGATGTTTTTGATCAAAAGGGGGTGGCCCCGACGGAAGGTCTTGAAATCTGTCCCACAGGTCAGGGCCGCCCCGACCCTGACAAGGACCTCGCCAGGACCTATTTCGGGGACATCAGTGTTCTCGATCCTGACCTCTTCAGGGCCATAATAGAGGGCCGCCTTCATTTTATACGGGATCCCTCTCACTCCAGGAAGAATACTCAGTTTTGTCATATAATTTTTTAGTTGAGTCTAGGCGTAGCCACATAATATAAGCCATGGGAAATGTCCAGAAAATACAGAAAACACTAACAGGATGTTGAGAAAATAGAGGTTATGCAACAAAAAAAGCACCTGGATCAACTCTTAGTCGAACGGGGCTTAACCCCCTCACTCTCCAAGGCCCAGGCCCTCATTCTGGCTGGAGGGGTTTGGGTCAAGGGGCAAAAAATCGAAAAACCCGGTCACCTCTTTTCTCCCGATATCGCTATCGAACTCAAGGGAAAATCCACTCCTTTTGTCAGCCGGGGGGGAGAAAAACTGGACCATGCCCTCAAGACCTTTGCCCTCAATGTGGAGGGTTGGCGCTTCCTTGATATTGGGGCCTCCACGGGGGGATTTACAGACTGCCTCCTAAAATCCGGGGCCTTGTCGGTTGTGGCCGTTGATGTCGGTTATGGACAGCTCGCCTGGTCCCTGCGTCAGGATCCCAGGGTTCGCCTCTTTGAAAAGACCAATATCCGCCAGTTTTCCCGAAAATCGCTGACGGGCCCCGTCGACAGAGCGCCGGGACCCTGGAGCCCCGGAGGGGCGATGGGCCCCGTCGACGGGATCACCATTGACGTCTCCTTTATCTCGCTAAAAAAGGTGATCCCCCTCTTGCCCCCCTTTCTCAAACCGCAGGGGACCGTGCTCGCCCTGGTCAAACCCCAGTTTGAAGTCACCCGCGAGGAGGTCGGCAAGAAGGGGGTCGTCAAGGACCCCCGACTCCATGAAAGGGTTCTCCTGGAAATCCGCCATTGTCTTGAAAAAGAGGGCTTTCAAATACAGAAAGAGGCCCCTTCTCCTTTATTAGGTCCTGAGGGCAACAAGGAATTCTTCCTCTGGGCTACATTGACCCCAAGGCCCTCATGATGATACAATGCCTTTTTGTGAACCCTTTCTATTTCTTTATTATCACTAGCTTTTTAGCCTTTCAATGGGGGTGTGCCCCCTCCCCTTATCGAAGCGCCCAAACCCCCCTCGATGAAAAAGGAGAGGTCCTCCATCAACAGATCACCCAATATCTCAAGGCCGATCTTCAGGCCCTTGAAGGTCATAATAAGGAAGCTGCCGAAAAGCTCTCCCAACTCCTGGAGGAGAAGGCGATCACGCCCAATGTCCACATCCTTCTGCTCCTGGCCCAATTGTATGCGGAAGAAAATCTCTTTGATGAGGCCCTCCGGTACACCCAGGAAATCCTTCAGCGAGAACCTCAAAATATCGAGGCCTATCTCTTGATGGGAAAAATTTATTTCTCTACAAACGAATCTACAAAGGCCATTCGTGCCTTTGAAAAAGTGATTGCCATCGACTCCAAACAAATAAAGGCCTATGCGTTACTGGCTGAGATTTATCTTTCCGAGAAAAAATATCACAGGGCCTTAAGTTATCTCAACACCCTCCATCAAATCGAAAAGGAAAATATCGCCGCTTATTTTTTAGAGGCCTCCATTTATTATAACAATCTTGATGCCCCCGATAAGGCCATCCAAACTTATCGCAGGGCCCTTTTGATCGATCCTGACAACCTGCAGATCATGGCCACCATCGCCGAGATCTACATAAAACAAAAGCAAGACGAGAAGGCCTTTGCCATCTATGATGAGATGATTGCCAAATCCCCCGAAGATATTTCACTGCGCCTTAAAATCGCACTTTTGTACTACCAAAAAAAGCACTACAATAAGGCGGCCCACCAGTTTGAAAAAATCCTGGAGATTCACCCTCAAGCCGATAAGATCGTGTACTATCTTGGCGTCATCTACGAAAATATCCAGCTTCACAACAAGGCTGTTCAAGAATTTAAAAAGATCCCTCAAGACTCCCAATTTTACGGAGAGGCCCAGCTCCACATTGCCTATCTCCTGCAGAAGGGCGGTGACATAAAATCGGCCATCGCCACCCTCAAAAAGGCCATTGATCAACAACCCAAAAAATCCGAACTCTATGAATACCTAGCCGAGCTCTATGTCGATAAT
>MGSF01000026.1:0-5454 GCA_001798715.1 Deltaproteobacteria bacterium RIFCSPLOWO2_02_FULL_50_16
TCTTGTTCAACGGAGCCAGCCGTCTTTCTTGTATCCTAGAACGGTTTTTTTGATGCAGGCCCTGAGGTCATTTTGGGGGTGCCATTGGAGATCATTTTGAAGGGCCTCACTGGAACACAAGAAGGCGGGAACGGTCATTTGTTTGTATTGCTTCAAATCGAGCTGGTTTTTAAAGGGGATAATTTTTGACAAAAACGTCCCGCCCGCCATCGCGGCAAAGAGGACGAATTGAGGGATGGGGACGACAAAGACTTTTTTATTGAGGGTCTCCGAGATTGTCTCCCAGAGTTCTTCAATATCCGTAGGGGTCTTGTAGGACACAAAATAGGTCTTGTGCTGATGGGAGTTTTCCTGCGCCATCTTGAGGATGCTGTCGACGAGATCGTCCACATCGATGTAGCTTATTTGTTGGTTGAGTCGCCATACCTTCAGTCCCAGATGGGCATTGGCGAGTTTAAAAAGGGTCAGACAGGCCGGATCCCCGGGGCCAAAGACCACACTGGGGCGGAAGGAGGTGATGGGAAAGGGGACCTCCCAGAGGTATTGCTCGGCCTCCCACTTGGCGCGTCCGTACGGATCGATGGGATGGGGGGTATCGATTTCCTTAAGGGGCCCATTGATGGGGCTGGGACCCGCAGCCGCCAGGGATGAGGCAAAGAGAAGACGTTTGGGTTCCCATTTTTGTTGTTTGAGACATTCGACCAGGTCAATGACGGCTTGGCAGTTGATCTCATGATATTCGCGAAGCGTCTTGGCCGCCACGATACCCGCCAAGTGAATGACAACATCACAGGGAGGGAGGGGGAGGTCTTTGTCCTTGAAAAGAGACAGGTCCCCCTTGAAGGGGGTGACTCCCGTCCGTGGAAGCCCCTTGGTCTTGTTTGGATTGCGGATGAGGGCAACCACCTCGTGGCCTTCCCGGATGAGGCGATGGCAAAGATGGGTTCCGATAAACCCCGTGGCCCCTGTGACAAAAAATCTCATACCGGTTTTTTCCTTAACAAAGTCCTTGGGGGAAGTCGAGGGCTTCTTCAACCGTCGATTCGGCCCACAAAAACAAACAAAAGGTTGAAAATTTTGCCCTTTTATTGTGAAATAGGGACCATGGAGGGGACATGATTCCTATTTTGAAGTACTTTTTGGCCATCTTTTTTTCCTTGCTCTTGCTTTCTCCTTTCGGGGTTTTTGCGGAAAATCAAAAACCCTTTAAGGGAAGGTGTTTGGTGGAAGGAGATCAGTTTGTGAGATGTTCTCTCAAGGTCCTCGAAGATTCTTTGGAGGTTGTTTTTAAATCGAAGGAAGAGTTGTCTATTGCACGAAAAGACATTACCTACATCACCTTGGAAAATTTGGCCTATCAGGGAAGAAAAGGTCTCATTATGACGACAGTGATCGGCTCGACACATGTGGTGGTCCCGTCGATTTCGGAGAGTGGTCAGTATAAGTATCTGGGGATCGAATATCAGGAGGAGCGCATCGACGAAAAAAATATCGTCAAAAAGGTGGTTCTCATGCAATTGGACAAGAAGTCGGCCTCCCTCGCCAAGTCCCAGATAGAGGCCCTGCTCGCCCCACCCCCGCCGCCGGAAGAGGGGGGTGAAGATCCTCAAAACGACGGCACAGAATCCTCTGGACAGGTCGAGTGATCTTGGATAGTTTTTCTCGTTTCTTGTTCAATATGATGGTGGCTGTAGCTCAGTTGGTTAGAGCGCCTGGTTGTGGCCCAGGAGGCCGTGGGTTCAAATCCCTCCAGCCACCCAATTTCCAAGCCCTTGATAATCCAAGGGCTTTCTTAAGGCTCCTCTCGCAACTTTTGCAGGTAAATGCCGATAATTATTATGGGAAGGGATCATGGCCAATGGGTGAATTTTTTTTTGATTTTACCAATTTTGAGACGACTCTATTTTTACTGGCTTATTCTTTCACCCCAGAAATGATTCTCTCAGGAAGTGTCGACACTGAAGTCCTTCGTGCTCACAATATTGACCCCACCCTTTTAAAAGACATCGCTAATTATGAAAACGATGAAACCCATAATTATTTAAGTCCCCAGGAAGCGGAGTGGGGTTTCTCATTAGCGTCGTCTCTTGAAGAAAGATTTCAGAGCCTTGTGAGTCTTTCTTCATGTCCCAGCGACAATGCAGCCCTCACCCTATGGCGCAATTATGCCGGCGATCCACTGGATCATTTCTTTGGGGTTCCGCTCGAACAGACTTGTTCTTTGAGCGACATGACTGATGCAGGTTTTTCCCTCGGTGAAATGAGAGGGATCTACTTCTCAGAAGATCGCCTCTCCCCTTTTTGGCAGGTCAACGTTGAACCTGTTGTGCCCATTATGAGGAATCAGAAAGGGAGCGGGACAGGGAATATTGTCTCACGCGAAGGGCACATCATCACGGCAGCCCATGTCTTGCTCAACTCTTCGACGGGTCAATTGGAAGAAAATCTGACGGTCTTCATTCAAGGACGTGAATATCCTATTCAAGGGGACAATGTCATGGCCATCGATGTGGCTTCTGACCTTGCCATTATTCATATTCCCGACATCGCTGATCCCCACTTACCCTACCTTCCATTGGCTTCTATCAACAGTTCCATGGAAGAAGTGGGCCTCGTGGGCTATCCTGCCCTTGAGACCGATTTTGGGAATGAAGAGGGCTCTGCGATTGTCCCGACAAAAGTCCTGACGTTTGGGCAAATACAAGACAGGATCTGTGTCAGGAGAGATGAAGTGAGGGGCCTTTTGACAAGCCCGCTCAACCATGCTCAGGAAGGCTCACCCCAATGCCCCCCAGAAGATCATGTCTTCATTAGAACCTCTGTAGAATCCCAGCCCGGATTTAGTGGGGGGCCTCTTTTAAATGTTCACGGTCAAATTCTGGGGATTCACTCCCATCCAGGGCATGAGAGTAGCGTTGATCCTCGTCAAACGAACCATCCTCAAATCAGGGCCCTGCTTGATTCTATTTTGACTCTACAACATTCTTACTCAGCAGGTCATTAAGAGGGAGAGTCATCGCGATTCCACGAAATATGAGACATCCTTGCAGCGCTATATGCTTCCGGCAGATCCCTCTCCTACCCCCCAAGTCACAGTCGGTGATTTAGAGGTTGTTATCCAAGGAGGGGGGCCTGAACCCGGGGGCCATCCGGCAGGTTTGGAGTCGACTACTATCAGAAACAAAGAATTTGTTATGGAAAGAGGTCATCTTACTTTGTTTCTGATTAGTAAGAATATTGAGTCAATTTATTGTGTTCCTTGGAGGATCCAATAGGCTTCCCTTATCACACAACTCTTTTTGCCAGCCACCGATAAGCAGAAACCATGACTATAATCCCTGCTCTTGATCCTGTGCGTCCATTTTCAGCCGTCATTGTCCCCCCAGGCAAAAAGAGGGATCGGCATCAAGTCGTCTGGACTGATGCCTGGGAAAATGCCACGTGGTTTGCCTTAAGTACGGAGGCTTCCCTCGCCTATCACTATTATCCGGAACCCCACCAACGTCACCTGATGACTATTGGATCAACCCAGAGTTACAACCTCGTCGGCCCGGAGACGGAGCTATTAGTCCAAATCGATATCGACCCACGATACAGGGCCCAGGAGGTCGTGATGGGGGGGCTTATATTGATCTCGCATTCCCCAGAGGATTTCACTCATAATTTTTTCAGACTTCGTCATCCCATGACGCGTCAAGAGGCTTTGGAAGACATCTCAAGGGCCTTAGGTACGGCCGAACATCGAGGCCTCTCTCAGACAGGACAGCAACAACTCCTCGACGAAATCAGTCAAAGACAAGGATGGATGAGCCTCTCTGGGGTCCTAGAGATTTTTTCCCCGGCGATGGAGAGGATACGGACCCACCAGCCCCAATCTTATACAGAGAGGGAACATTTTCAGTGGCTCCGAGACCCTCAACAATTTGCCACCGTTCACGACCTCTATCATCGCGGTGGTGTGCGTACCTATCAAACTGATTTCTTTGATCCCCTCGCAATGGGAGAGATTGCCCTTCGTCTAAGAAACGCAGGGCACGCCTTAAGCACCCTTTATTTTTCCAATCTCTTTGATATGGAACTCTCAAGCGCTCAAGTGGGAGAGGCCCTCACCAACCTCCGCATTGTCTTAGAATCGCTTCCCTTCCAGGATAGAGCCCGTATTCAGTGGGCCTCGAGGATGGGGATCCCTGAGATCCGTTTTGATCATTCCCAAAGGCCATACGTCCATAACCGCGTTTATCAAGACCCCCTCGATGGCTACGCCTACCTTGAAATGCCGCATACCCTTGCCCGCGATTGGCTGGCTAACGGCAATCGAAGCTGGGGCTTGGAAGATTATTTCTTAACCCTTCATAGACAGATCCAAGGAGGGGGTCTCTGGATGGATGGTAAGCTGTGGATCGAACCTGCCTTTGAAGTCCCCGACTCTCCCGATGTGGGTCACGAGCTTTTCTCCCTCGCTTACCATCTCAATAATGATAATGTTACCGATGCTCGAAGGACCTTAAGGGCCTTCACGCAACCCCATTTCCCATCCGATGAATCCCTTTTGCCTTCCCCAAGGGACCAGGAAAGAATCGCCTCATTTCTTTCACAAACAGACACACTTCTCGATCCCGTCGAAAGGGGTGAGTTAAGACACCTTGTGAGTGAGATCGAGGGGGAGAGGGGACAACCCTTGCTAGAAAACTATCCCCATTTCGATCCTCGTCCTCGGCGTCTCAGGGAATTAAGACAAGTCTCTCATCTTCGGATTGCTAGGAGATTGGATTATGATGAAACCTTGCACCAACGGTCAGAAGAACTCCGTTCACGGCGGCGGCGAGCTTTATAAAAACTCAATCAACAAGTCCCCTCTTCGATATGGCCAGAAGAATGTACCTTAATCCGTAATGACCCGCCCCCGATTGGCCGTCATCCGTGTCAATCTCGCTCGTATATCTCACGTCGAAAGTCAAAATCTAATGTTGAGAAATTAATAGAGACGTGCTTATTAGTTCAATAGCCATGGATAAAAAGGCCCACTGGGAAGACATCTATGTCACGAAGAAATCCGATGAGGTGAGCTGGTATCAAACCTCCCCAAAACTTTCTCTGCAAATGATCCGGGCGGCTGGCTTAAATCCCGCCGATCCCATCATTGATGTGGGGGGCGGTGTCTCGGGACTGGTCGATCACTTAGTTGATTTAGGTTATGAGGATCTCACCGTCTTGGATATTTCCCAAGAGGCCCTTGGGCGCACACGCCAGAGATTGGGGGGCCTCGAAAAGAAGATCGATTGGATCGCCTCCGACGTCACGGCCTTCAAGCCCGGACGGCAATACCGGTTTTGGCATGATCGGGCGGTGTTTCATTTTCTGACCGACCTTGAGGAACGTAAGCGGTATCTCCAGGTCATGAGCCGGGCTGTGGTCGGTGGTGGTTATGTGATGATTGCCACGTTTGCCCTGGAT
>MGSF01000026.1:5517-10887 GCA_001798715.1 Deltaproteobacteria bacterium RIFCSPLOWO2_02_FULL_50_16
CTGGGACCGGGGTTTGAAATGGTTCTGAAAGATCGGGAGATCCACACAACGCCCTGGGAGACGACGCAGAGTTTTATCTATGCCCTTTTTAGGAAATCTTAGGGGTCCTTGCAAAAATAATTTGCGCATGTAGCATTGCCCCCTTGCAAGGCCTATTAAGGTTCTGATTTCTTGACACTAAACTCATATCTTTGATAGGTTGCTTTTCGAGATCACAATGACGAAATGGCTCAAAGACAAGCGGGATAAGATCCTAGAAATAACCCGCAAATATGGTGCACGTCGCGTACGCGTGTTCGGTTCGCTGGCTAAAGGAATGGACTCAAAGAATAGCGACTTAGACCTCCTTGTTGAAATGGAATCCGGCAGGAGTTTGCTTGATATTGTTG
Organism: Deltaproteobacteria bacterium RIFCSPLOWO2_02_FULL_50_16; assembly: GCA_001798715.1. Lineage (GTDB taxonomy): Bacteria > UBA10199 > UBA10199 > 2-02-FULL-50-16 > 2-02-FULL-50-16 > 2-02-FULL-50-16. The sequence goes on from MGSF01000026.1 coordinate 5,907, forward strand.
CTATCAAGCAAGATCTTGAAGAATTGCTTGGACGAAAGGTAGATGTGGTAACGGAGGCTGCCATTAGCAAATACATCCGCCAAGATGTTTTAAAAGAAGCCGTTAATCTATGAAAAATGACCAAGTCTATTTACGGCACATCCTCGATGCTATCGAAAAAATCGAATCTTACATTGCAGGCGGACATGACATATTCCTATCAACATCTCATTGGCAGGATGCAACAATACGGCAACTGGAAATAGTCGGAGAGGCAACCAAGAAGATCTCACAAAATTTGCGTTCTAAACACCCAGATGTCCCGTGGAAACGTATCGCTGGTTTGCGCGACATTTTGATCCACAATTATTAACAGAACCGAAATAATAAAGACGGTCCGAGAGGACCCACAGCCGGTTCTGTAATACTAGCAGCTCTCCAACTGTCTATTCAATTGTGAGACTGTTAGTATATGGGCGTTGATATCGAAACGGTATGGCAAATCACCCAGCATGAACTCCCGGAATTAAAAAAGCACATTACCAGCATCCTACCAGGCTGTTGACAAACGTCATTCCGGCGACCCCGCAAGGGGGCTATTACTAGGCCCTGCAAAAGTCATTTCAGCTTTTGTATCCTATGGCCTCGGCGATCTTGATCCCGTCCACCGCAGAGGACATGATCCCGCCGGCATAACCCGCCCCTTCGCCGCCCGGAAAGAGGCCCTCTATCGCAGGACTCTGGAAATTTTTGTCTCTTAGGATTCTTAGGGGTGAAGAGCTCCTGGATTCGACGGCGGTCATGACTGCATCGTTTGAGGCAAAGCCTTTGAGTTTGTGGTCCATCTGTGGGATCGCCTGACGGAGGGTGTCGGTGACAAATTCTGGCAGGCATTCGGCGAGGTCGGAGGGTGTGGTCCCGGGGGTATAGGAGGGGGCAATTTCGCCAAGGGAATAAGAAGGCCTTTTGGCGAGAAAATCCCCCACAAGCTGGACCGGGGCAAAATAATTGCGACCGCCCCTCTCAAAGGCCCTCTCCTCCCATCGCCGTTGGAACTCGATGCCGGCAAGGGGCAAAGGGTTTCCATAATCGGCCGGAGAGACACCGACCAAAAGGGCGCTGTTGGCATTGGGCCCATTTCTCAAGTAACGGCTCATGCCGTTGGTGACAAGCCTCCCCGGTTCGGAGGCCGCGGCGATGACCTCTCCCCCGGGGCACATGCAAAAGGTATAGGCGGAGCGACCCTTGTGACCATGGTGAACCAGCTTGTAGTCCGCGGGACCCAGGAGGGGGTGGCCTGCAAATTTACCGTACCGGGCCCTGTCAATGAGATCCTGGGGATGCTCGAGGCGCACGCCCAGTGAAAACGGCTTGGCCTCGAGGGGGACGCCCTTTTGATAGAGCATCTCAAAGGTATCCCTGGCGCTGTGTCCCAGGGCCAGCACGAGGGTGTCTGTCTCGATCTCCTCAGAACCGTTGACAACGGCCCCGCACACCTTGTTGTCTCTTGTCTTGATATCTGTCAGTTTTGTCTCAAAGCGGATCTCTCCCCCCAGCGAGAGGAGGGTCTGACGGATATTTTTGACGATCTTGACCAAATGATCGGTGCCAATATGGGGCCTGGCCTGATAGAGGATCTCCTCCGGGGCCCCGGCCTTGACAAACTCCTCCAGGACCTTTCGGGAACGGTTGTTTTTGTCCTTTATTTGTGTCGTCAGCTTGCCGTCAGAAAAGGTCCCCGCCCCGCCCTCGCCAAACTGGACATTGGATTCGGGGTCGAGTAGACCGCGATGCCAGAAGTTTTTTACCGCCTTTATTCTGGATTGGACATCCTGGCCCCTTTCTATCAGGAGGGGTTTCAGCCCGAGTTCCGCCAGGATGAGTGCGGCAAAAAGGCCGCAGGGGCCGCTTCCGACGATGACGGGGGACGGGCCTCGGTGATTTCTAATGGGGGGCAGGTGGTAGTCCTGGCACGGGGCGGGAGTGATGAGGGGATCTTCTGTTTTGACCTCCACGTCGACGGTGTAAACGGCTACAATGTTTGAGGGGTGTCTGGCATCGATGGATTTTCTGACGAGTGTAAAGCGGATAAGATCCTCTTCTGACAGGTGGAGACGTTCCAGGATGGATTGGATGAGGGATTCGGGCTTATGATCGAAGGGCAGCGTTATGTCTTTGAGCCGAAGCATGAGTTTCTAGAAATTTGATACAATTCAACGAGCCGGTCAATGACGATGTTTTTCGTCAGTTTAGGGGCCTTAGTAAAAAATTGACATCTTCCGAAGAATGGGCAATTTTTGTGGGCACTTCATCGGACCCACCGGGGGTTGATGGCGAAAAGGGAGGGCCTTCATGAAAAGGAGAATCTTCAACGAAGGGCATGAGATCTTTCGATCGACGATGAGTAAATTTGTACAGACACGGATCATTCCCCAGTATGAGGAATGGGAGGCGAGGCATTGTGTCCCGAGGGAGATGTGGCTTGAGGCCGGCAGAGAGGGTTTGTTGTGCCCCACGGCCGAGGAAAAATACGGGGGCCTCAATGCGGATTTTATTTATTCCATGATTATCATGGAGGAGCTCTCCTCCCAGGGGGTCCCCGGTTTTTTTCTCCCCCTTCATAATGACATCGTTTTTCCCTATCTCCAGAAATATGCCAATGAGGAGCAAAAAGGGCGTTGGATTCCGGGCTGTATTACCGGTGAGAATATCCTGGCTGTGGCCATGACGGAGCCCGATGTGGGTTCTGACCTGGTCCATCTCCAGACCAAGGCCTTCCGCGACGGGGATCATTATGTCGTCAATGGCAGTAAGACCTTCATCAGCAACGGACAATTGGCCAATCTCGTGGTCGTGGCCGTCCGTACGGATCCGGACAACCCTTCTTCCCATAAGGGGATCAGTCTTTTGGTCGTTGAAACGGAGACCCCGGGTTTTTCCAGGGGGCGGAATCTCGAAAAGATCGGCCTGCAGGCCCAGGATACCTCGGAGATGTTTTTTGAGGACTGCCGCGTCCCCGTCAAAAACCTGTTGGGACGCGAGGGGGAGGGCTTCAAATACCTGATGGAGAGTCTGCAGCAAGAGAGGCTTGTCCTGGCCATTGGGGCGGCGGCCGCGGCGGTGGGGGCCCTTCGCGTGACCCTGGATTATGTGAAAGAACGCAAGCTCTTTGGAACGACTTTAGGCAAGCTCCAAAACACGCGTTTTACATTGGCCGAGGTTGCGACCCAGGTGCAGTTGGGTCAGACCTTCCTGGATGAACTCGTCTTGAGGCATATGGCGGGGGAGCGGTTGGTGAAGGAGGTCAGCATGGCCAAATACTGGGTGTCGGAGATGCAGTTTGAGGTTGCCCATCGCTGTCTGCAGCTCTTTGGGGGTTATGGCTATATGAAGGAGTATCTGATCTCTCGCTTCTTTGTGGACGGCCGGGTTCAGAGCATTTACGGCGGGGCCAATGAGGTGATGAAGGAGCTGATTGCGAGGGAATTGGGACTTTAAATACAAGTCAGTTCATTAATTTCTACTCATAAGGTCTGACAGTACTATCCCTCTCCCTATTATAGTTTATTAAGGTAGGGATGGCCCCTTACCTTCATAAATATAATAAAGAGAGGGGCCAAGGAGAATATGAGATATCTTGCTTTTTCAATGTATAGTGGAATATGAACTCCTTAGTAAGGGAGGGATCATGAATTTCAAAGAGATCCTTTATGCGAAAAAGGACGGCGTTGCGACGATCACGATCAACCGTCCTCAAAAGTACAATGCCTGTACCCCTGTGACCATTTATGAATTGAATCAGGCCCTAACCGATAGCTGGGTCGATCCTTCCATAGGCGTTGTTGTGTTGACCGGGGCGGGGGACAAGGCCTTTTGTACGGGGGGTGACCAAAGCATTCGGGGTGAAGAGGGATATCAGGGAACCATCGCCGCCCTGCCCCTGGAGGTCGGCTGGCAGACGGTGACCCACCTCATCCGCACCATCCCCAAGCCCGTGATTGCGAGGGTCAATGGCTATGCCATCGGAGGCGGTCACGTCTTTCATGTCGTCTGCGATCTCTCCATCGCAGCCAAGACCGCCCAGTTTGGGCAGGCGGGACCGAAGGTCGGGAGCTTTGATCCCGGTTATGGGACGGGGGATCTCGCCCGTGCCGTGGGGATGAAACGGGCCAAAGAAATCTGGTATCTCTGTCGCCGGTATACGGCGGAGGAGGCCCTGCAGATGGGGCTGGTGAACGCCGTTGTCCCCATGGACAAACTCGATGAAGAGGTGGCCCGATGGGCCAGTGAGCTTTTGGAAAAAAGCCCCACGGCCTTGAAGATGCTCAAATATGCCTTTCATGCCGAGACCGATGGAGTGGCTGGTGTGACGCATCTGGGGGTGGGGGGGTTGGGTCTTTTTTATCGGACCGAGGAGTCGTTGGAAGGGAAAAATGCCTTTATAGAAAAGAGGCCGCCTGATTTTAAAAAGTTTCGGACATAGTTTTTTGTAAAAACTGAAGCAGGGATCCATGTGGATTCCCGCTTCGGATCAGAGCCTCTGGCGTACCAGGTGCCGTGAGCTCTGCGAACGGTCTCCGCGGGAATGACATTTTTCCCCGCTCCCTTTAGAGCAATAAAGGTAACGGGAAATGGATTTTTTGTGAAGATCCAAAAAGTCGGTGTCGTCGGGATGGGCACGATGGGGAGCCAGATCGGGATCGTCTTTGCCCAAGGGGGTTTTCCGACCCTTCTGTGTGATCAGGACAAGGAATCAGTCGAAAAAGGCTTGAGCGGGATAAAAAGATTTATTGAAAGTCGGGTCAAAAAGGGAAAACTGGAAGACCAGAAGGCCTCTGAAATCCTTTCACGCCTCAAGACGACAACCTCGATGAACGACTTTCATGATGTCGATCTTGTGGTGGAGGCCGTCTATGAAGATATCGAGGCCAAGTGTCGGGTCTTTGAGAGGCTTGATTCTATTTGCCCACAAAGCACAATTCTGGCGAGCAACACATCGACT
>MGSF01000026.1:10913-12216 GCA_001798715.1 Deltaproteobacteria bacterium RIFCSPLOWO2_02_FULL_50_16
GACCGGCAGGCCCTCCCAATGCATCGGGACCCACTTTTTGATCCCCGCCGCCCTCACGCCCCTTGTGGAAATTGGCCTTGGAAAAAAGACATCGGAGGAAACCCTTCAATGTGTTAAAGAGGTCTTAGAGGCCTGTGGCAAGGGGGTCGTGACCTCGAGGGATTCACCGGCCTTTATCATCAATCGGCTCTATATTCCCCTCCTGAATGAGGCCTTTCTGGCCTTGGGGGAGGGAGTGGCCAGCGCCGAAGAGATCGATCGGGCCTGTGTCAAGGGGTTGGGTTTTCCCCTGGGCCCTTTGGCGGCCACAGATGCCTCAGGGCTCGATGTGGTTTTAAGGTGTATCGAGAGTCTGCACCAGCAACTGGGGGAAAAATATAGACCGGCCCCCCTGCTCGTTGACATGGTTAAAAAAGGTCATTTGGGAAAGAAGACAGGGAAAGGAGTGTACGAATGGAAACCGTAAAGGATGTCGATTTTTTGGATCTTAATAGCCTCTTGGGTGATGAGGAACGCCTTCTTCGGGATTCGGTGCGCCATTTCGTCCAGGAAAACGTCCTTCCCATCATCGATGAACATTATGAGAGGGCCACCTTTCCTCAGCATCTTATTTCTGAAATGGGGCGGTTGGGTTATCTGGGGGCCAATCTCAAGGGCTATGGTTGTGCCGGTCTGTCGCCTTTAGCGTATGGGCTCCTGAATCAGGAACTCGAGGCGGGGGATGCGGGTTTGAGGAGTTTTGTTTCCGTGCAAGGTTCTCTCGTGATGTATGCCATCCATGCCTTTGGGAGTGAGGATCAAAGGCGAAAATGGCTTCCTTTACTCGCGAGGGGTGAGAAGGTGGGTTGTTTTGGACTGACGGAACCCGATTTTGGTTCCAATCCCATGGGGATGCGGACGCGGGCGACGGTGACCCAGAAGGGGTACCTCCTGCAGGGATCAAAGATGTGGATCACCAATGGATCGATTGCCGATGTGGCGGTGGTGTGGGCCAAGTTGGATGGGGTGATTCGGGGATTTCTCGTTGAAAAGGGGACGCCTGGGTTTTCCACCCAGGAGACAAAAAACAAGCTTTCCTTCAGGGCCTCGGACACCTCGGAGCTCATCTTTGAGGAGTGCGAGATCCCCAAGGAAAATATCCTGCTGGAATCGAGCGGTATCAAATCTCCCCTTTCCTGTCTGACACAGGCCCGCTTTGGAGTGGCCTGGGGGGCGATAGGGTCGGCGATGGTGACTTATGAGGTGGCGAGGGACTATGCGATCTCTCGAAAACAATTTAATGACAAACCCATTGCCTCCCACC
>MGSF01000026.1:12288-13727 GCA_001798715.1 Deltaproteobacteria bacterium RIFCSPLOWO2_02_FULL_50_16
CCCAGCTGAAGGCCATGGGTCAGGCGACCCCCTCCCAGATTTCCATGATGAAGATGAACAATACGGAGATGGCCCTGCGGACGGCACGATCGGCGCGTTCCATTCTTGGGGGGAGCGGCATTACGGGTGAATATCCAGTGATGCGGCACATGTGTAACCTGGAGACGACGGTCACCTATGAAGGGACGACCGATATCCATAAACTTATTATTGGAAAAGAGATCACAGGGATCCCCGCTTTTGTATAGGGGTGGAGCGAAGGGATGGGGACATTAGAAATTTTAAGGGAATTCAATTCAAAGGTGGGACAGGAAATCTCCGTGGGTCCTTGGTTCGTCATCACACAGGAACGGATTCATCAATTCGCCGAGGCCACCCTCGATCGCCAGTGGCTCCACACGGATCCGGATCGGGCACGGAGGGAATCCCCCTATGGGACAACGGTGGCTCATGGTTATCTGACACTCTCGCTCCTTCCCCATCTCATGGAGTCTCTCGCCTCTTCCCAAAAGGATTTTCCCGACATGAAATTTGCCGTGAACTACGGGCTCAATAAGGTCCGCTTTCCCCACCCCGTGAAGGTGGGCTCAAAGATTCGGGCGCGGACCTTTCTCCAGGGTGTCGAGGCAATCGATGGAGGGATTCAATTAGTGAGGAAGGTGACGATCGAGATCGAGGATGTTGCAAAACCGGCCTGTGTGGCGGAGACGGTGGTGAGATTGTATTTTCGGGAGGAAAATTTATGGCCAAGATAGATTTTAGGGACCGAGTCGCGATTGTCACCGGGGCGGGTGGCGGGTTGGGCAAGACCTATGCCCTGGAATTGGCCCGACGCGGCTGTCGCGTCGTTGTCAACGATCCCGGTGTGACCCGCGACGGTCATGGTCCCTCACAGGCCCCCGCCGATGGGGTGGTCGCCGAGATCCAGGCCCTGGGGGGAGAGGCCGTGGCCAACCACGATGGAGTGGAGACCAGAGGTGGTGGGGAATCTATTGTGGCCGCGGCCTTGGATCATTTTGGTCGTTTGGATATCGTGATTCATAATGCCGGTATCTTGCGGGATCGAACCTTTGCCAAGATGACGGAGGAGGATTGGATCTCTGTGATGCAGGTTCATCTCAATGGGGCTTATTATGTCCTTCACCCCGCTTGGCAGGTGATGAGGGACCGCCAGTATGGTCGTCTCCTCGTGACGACATCGGTCTCCGGCCTTTTTGGCAATTTTGGCCAGGCCAACTATGCCGCGGCCAAGATGGGACTTGTGGGTCTCATAAATGTCCTTGCGATCGAGGGGGCCAAGTATCATATCAAGGTCAACGGTCTTTCCCCGACGGCGATGACGCGGATGACGGAGGATCTGGATCGGTCGAAGGCCCCTTCCGTGTCACGCGATCCGGCCCATGTGACCCCCGCGGCCCTCTATCTGGTGTCGGAGGCCT
>MGSF01000027.1:0-767 GCA_001798715.1 Deltaproteobacteria bacterium RIFCSPLOWO2_02_FULL_50_16
TCCCTCCCCATCCAGGATGTCCAGGCCTCTGACTTTCAGTGGACACTCCATAGTGATGCGACCTTTGTCCCTGCGGCGATCTTTGGTGGGGCCCTGGCCCTTGATTTCAACGGTGACGATCTCGCGACGGCAGCGGCTGAAGTAACCATCACTGCGGCAACGAGTGCGGCCAATACGGTATTGACCCTGACGCCGAGCGCCAGTTTAACGGTAGGCGCCTTTTACACGGCAGATGGTGTCATCCGGTATAACACAGGGGGTGACACTGTGGGTGGAGCGGGTACAGAGTCGGTGACCACAGACCTGCAGACATTGGTGGGAGTGGCCCCCACGGCTTACATCGTGAGCAGTACTGACACAACGGTCAGTAACCCTTCGCTGGATAACTATAATTCAGACGATGATGGGGCGGCGGGTGCTGTTGCTATTGAGTTTGATGAGCCCGTCTATGGGTCCTATATCATCAATGCCGTGACGGCGGGTGGAGCGACGGTATTAGTTGAAAATCCCGCCGCGGTAGCTATCACAGGCGCGACATTGAGTATGATTAATGAATCCAATAACAACGCAGCTGTGGGTGTTGGTGCCTTCGGATGTCCTTCCAGCACGGATGCGACGTGTACGGCGGCGACGGATTCTGAGGCCATCAAGTTTGCCCAGACCGTGGGTGGTTTAGGGGCCCTGGCCGATAATACCACAGCAGCTCCTGTGACGGCGACGATTACCATTGATGTTCGCGATGCCAGGGGCAATGAACTCAATACGGA
>MGSF01000027.1:863-7049 GCA_001798715.1 Deltaproteobacteria bacterium RIFCSPLOWO2_02_FULL_50_16
CACTGTCCAAAAACTGTCATCCCGGGCGTGACCCGGGATCTCACTGCCACCTCACCTCGGGAGATCCCCGCTTCGGATCAGCGCCTCTGGCGCACCAGGTGCTGTGAGCTCTGCGAACAGTCCGCGGGGGGATGACGTTTTCGGATTTCTTTGAAATTTCGGATAGACATTCCTAAATTTCATGATATCATGGTGGGGTGGAAATTCAAAGAACGAAGGAATTACAACAGGTTACAGAGAAATTTCAAATCACTCCTATTGTTGCTATTCTGGGACCAAGACAATGCGGCAAGACAACTTTGGCTCGTCAATTGATGGCACAGGGACGATGGTCTTCCATCGATTTTTTTGATCTTGAAAATCCCACCGACTTGGCTCGTCTCGATAACCCGATGTTGGCCCTGAAAGAAAAAAAGGGATTGGTGGTCATTGATGAAATTCAACGAAGAGCAGATCTCTTCCCGGTCTTACGTGTTCTGGTCGATCGACAAAAAAGAGAAACCGATTATCTGATTTTGGGGAGCGCCTCTCGTGATTTGATCCGTCAAAGCTCCGAGTCTTTGGCCGGTCGTATGAGCTATTTTGAACTTTCCGGTTTTTCTTTGAATGATGTTGCGATGCAACTCAAAAGACTTTGGAATCGCGGTTCGTTTCCTCTAGCTTATCTTGCCAAAAATGATGGTATTTCCTTTCAATGGCGACAGGATTTTATTCAAACTTTTTTAGAACGAGACATTCCTAATTTAGGAATTCACATTCCGGCGAAGACCCTGCATCGTTTTTGGATGATGCTGGCGCATTACCATGGGCAAATTTTTGCAGCCTCATCCATATCTCGAAGTTTGGGCTCAGATGAAAAAACCGCCAGAAAATATCTCGACCTTTTAACAGATACCTTTATGCTCCGTCAGTTGCAACCTTGGTTTTACAACACAAAGAAACGATTGGTGAAACGGCCAAAGGTTTATTTTCGTGATTCCGGTCTTTTCCATGCACTTTTATCCATTCAAGATTATCAACAATTGGAAAAACATCCACAGATGGGGGCTTCCTGGGAAGGGTTTGTCTTGGAGCAGATTATCCGACATCTTGGACTTCGTCAGGAAGAGGCTTTTTTCTGGGGAGTTCATACCGGACCCGGTCTCGATTTGTTATTTCAGAGGAACGGAAAGATGTGGGGGATTGAAGTAAAATTCAATGAGGCGCCTCTTCTTACAAAATCAATGCAATCAGCTCTTGAAGAGCTGTCTTTGCAACATTTGTGGATTGTCTATCCGGGAGAGAAAAGTTATTTGCTTCATTCTTCCGTGACAGTTGTGCCCCTGCAAGATCTCAAAAACTTGGCAAAGGATCTCATAGGCCCCTCTTCAACATAATGCTTAACAAACACAAAGTAAGCCTACATGTCATTGCGAGCGTAGTGAGGCGTCATTGCGAGCGGAGCGTGGCAATCTCATGGCATCTTATATTTTAGTGCCAAATGTTTTACAATCACCTAAAATTAAATATTAAGGGTTATGTCTCGTTTTGACAATTCAAATCCCCCCTGCTGAAAGCAAGGGGTTTGATTTTGAGACCTTTTTCACGGGGCTCATGGACACACCCTTTCCCAACCTAGTTTCTATCTCATTGAAAACAAAACATTTTCTTTATATTTGTAGGCGGGGGTTTCCCTGGCACCCATCCTGCATTGAAATCCCCCTAAACCCCCCTTTGAAAAAGGGGGGTTTAGGGGGATTTAGCTCCAACAACCCAATAGTGTTGACAGATAAATCATTCTACGGTAGGGCGGACAGGGGGGTGGAGCTGTCACTCAGGTGGCGAGGGAGGTGTGCGTGAGGCTCCTGTCCATATTTCTCATCTTTGCCTTGGTCATCTCCCCCGTCTATCTTCAGGCGGGGGCGGCGGCCCTTTCCGGGGATCCTGCCGTCCCCTGCGCCATCTTTGTGGTGGTCTCCGATGAGGCCTCCGCAAGGCCCCTTGAAAAATCGATCGATCCCTTGAGACAGGAACTCCTCAAGTCCCCTTCCTTAGCCCCCCTCTCCCCCCAGGCAATCGATGAAAAACTCCGGGACAACCCCCAGACGACCGAGGGCCTCCTTTCCCGCAAGGGTCTGGCGCTGGCCTATCACAGGGCCAAGGGGCAGTATTATGATTTTGATTTTGAGGGCGCCAAAAAGACCTTGGATGAGGCCCTTTTAAAGGCCTCAGGGCCTGGGTCCGAGGCCGTCGATCGACTGGGGATCATCGAGGTCCATCTCCTCTATGCCCTCCTCTATCGGGCGGACAATAACGAATCCAGGGCCCTGGATTATATGCGTGAGGCGGCCCGACTCGATCCCACGAGGGTCCTGTCCGAGTATCAGTACTCGCCCAAGACGCGTGAGCTCTTTGAAAAGGCCCAGGGGCAGGTTCGGTCCGTCGCCAAGAGCACCTTAAAGGTGGAGTCGGATATCGGGGGGGCGAGTGTCTGGATCAATGGCGTCCTCCAGGGGAAGACCCCCCTGACCCTGGAAAATTTTCCCGAGGGCCGGCATGATATCGTCCTCGTTCATGAAGGGATGAAGACGTTTTATACGACGATTGACCTCCATGACTCCTTCAGGGTGCAGGCCCCCTTGAAGAGGGACTTTCGGGGCCGGGCCTCATCCTTTGTCTTGAGGCAGGAAAATCTCCCGGCCGTCTCAGACCAGATCGAGATGGCGACCCTTTTGGGACATTTTTTGGACGTCCCCAAGATCATCTTTCTCTCACTGGAGGAATTTGCCTGGAACAAACGCGTGATTGCCCGGATGATCGATGTGTCTTATCGCGTGAGTTACGCACCGGCCGTGGCCCAGATCGAAAATAGTCAGGATGCCCCCTATGTCATGAATGTGCTTGCCCAGAAACTCATCGAGGATGCCAAGGTCAGCATGGGGGAAGATCCGGGCCAGTTTGCCGAGAGACATCAACCCGAGGAGGTCATCCTCTTGGGGAGCCGGGACAAGAAATCGATTTTGAAAAAACCCATTTTTTGGATCATCACGGGGGCCGTGGTGGCAGGGCTTGGGGCGGGGATCGGAGTCGCCGTCGGTGGCGGGGGGAGTGAGTCGCCCTCGTCAACCTCGGTCTCGGTTTCCGGCCCGGCACCGGAGTCGCCATAAATAGTACTTAAGAACGTAAGCACATTGGTAGGGGGTAATCTATGCGGCGTTTTGCTTTTATTTTGGTATTGTTCAGTTTCATATTGACAGCGTGTTCCTCCTCCCACCCTCTAGTACCCGATTCTCAAGGGTTTCCCGTTCCTGCCCCCATCCTTCAAACCCTTGGCACCAACAATCTCTCCGGGACATTAAGGATCTATGATGCCGAAGGCGTCCTCAGGCAGGAATCTATTCTTGTGATCGAGGGGGCGCTCATGCATTCTGAGGCCGTCAGTCTTCCTATTGGCAAGACTTATACCTTTGTCCTGACCTTTTATTATACGATGGAGGATGGGACCCTTTTGCCCATTGCCTATGTCTCTGTCAGCCAGCGGATGACGGAGGCCCTCCAGACGATTGAGTATCAGACAAGCGATATCAGCTACAGCAATCCCTCCGGGGTCAATCCCTCCCTCTCCCCCTCGCTCGATCAGGGGAGCTTTGAACTCCCCAATCTCGATGGCGACGGCGATGGCGTGTCCAACTTTGACGAGATCATCGATGGGACGGATCCCTTTGATCCGGCAAGCAAGAACCTCGCCCCCACGATTACCATCACTTCACAGCCCTCCGAGAATGAAACCGTTTCTGGATCGGTGACGATTCAGGGGCTTGTGAGCGACAAGTCCGGGATCAGGGACTTCAATGTCCTCTTTCCGTCAGGGCTGGGGGCCGTGAGTGAGGCCGGGGAGCTGACCCGCGCCACCGATGGGACCTTTACCTACGTTTTTAATACGGAGGCGGCGGCCAATGGCGACTTGAGGCTCCTCTTTCAGGCGACGGACAATCTGGGTCATTCATCACAGGCGGAGGTCCTCCTTCATATTTTAAATCTGGGGGATCAGACACCCCCCATTATTACAGTGGATCCCTTTGGAAATGCCTACAACCAGATCACGGGGACGGTGACCCTCGTGGCCAAGGCCGAAGACCCGTCAGGCATCGTCGATCTGGCCTTGACAAGTCCGCAGGGGATTGCCGATGAAAATAGCGATCCCTCCGTCTTTCGGGGGGTTTTTAACACGACCACAACGGCAAATCAGACAAGCGTCTCATTCATCTTTCAGGCCACCGACGGCAACGGAAACACCTCCCTCAAGACCGTCGAAAAGATTATTAACAATACGGGCGACACAACCCCCCCTGTCTTGACCAAGAGTCTCGATCCGCAACCCGGGGAAGGGGTGGTCGTGGGGGACTATATCAGGGGCAATGTCATCTTGAGCCTTCGGGCGACCGATCCGTCAGGGGTCAAAAATATCACCTTTGTCACCGGCGCCCCTAATTTGTCGGGAAGGGATGAGGTCCTGGATGACCCATCCCTTTTTCAGGTCCATCTCAATCAGTTTTCCCTCCCCGACGGTCCGTATAGTGTGACGCTCACGGCCGAGGATGCCAATGGAACCGTCGACCCGAATGGGACGAGTTTTTCATTTTTTGTCGATACCACTCCCCCGGAAAGCAAGGCAGGGGCCGACCTTCATGCGCCAGAACAAACCCTTGTCACTCTCAATGGTGCGGCAAGCTCGGATGCCGTGAGTGGGATCGCTTCTTATCAGTGGACCCGGGTCAGTGGTATCGAGGTCGTTCTCAATGGGGCCGATACGGCGACCCCCAGTTTTACGGTCCCCAATGTCAATTATGGGCAGTCCGAGGCGGAAAGGACGCTTGTGTTTCGGTTGGTGACGACCGATCTCTTGGGAAATGTCGGTACCCCAGATCAGGTCAATGTCATCATAGATCCCACCAATGAAGGGGCCCCGATCTTTGATCCACTCGCGGGGCAGGATTGTCAGGAGTATCATTTGTGCACCTTTACACTGGCGGCCACCGATCCGACGGATGGGCAGGCCTTAAGCTATTCCGTGATGGGGAATTTGCCTTCGGGGGCCGTTTTTGAGGCGGGGACAAGGGTCTTTCGATGGATCCCTGATTTTACTCAGGCGGGGGATTATGAGGTCACCTTTGAGGTCAGTGATGGTAGTTTTGCGGATACGATGACGGTGGAGATCCATGTCAATGAGGAGATCCCGCCGGTGGGGAATCAAAACTGTCAGGAAGGACACCTGTGTGCCTTGACGCTTGTCGGGCCGGCGCTGGGGGATCAGATCTTTTCGGTGTCTTATTCCGTGATCGGGATGCTACCCAATCTCGCGTCTTTCAATGCCCAGACGCGTGTTTTGAGCTGGACACCGGATTATCTCCAGGCAGGGGACTATTCCCTAACCTTCCAGGTCAATGTCGGGGATATGATCGTGCAACAGACGATCACGATCCATGTGGCGGGAGAGACCCCGCCGGATCTTGTCAACCCCGCCGATGTGGTGAGGGAAGTGGAAAATGCCGTCAGTTTTTCTGTGACCGTGGCCGGGGAATCGGGCAAACAGGGTCTCCTCGTGACGGCGACCAGTCTTCCCTCTGGGGCTTCTTTTAATTCCAATACGCATGCCTTTAGTTGGACGCCCTCGCTCGCCCAGATCGGGGTCCATACCGTCAATTTTACGGCCTCCTATGGGGCCTATAGTGAAACAGAGAACGTGGTCATCACCGTCATTCCCCACGGTCCGCCCGTCATCTCAGGCCTCGCGCCGCAAAAGGGCCCGACCTCTGGGGGGACACAGGTGACGATCACGGGGAGCAATTTCCTGCCGCCGGTCCAGGTCCTGATCGGGGGTGTCGCGGCCAATGTCACTTCGGCAAACGGGGGAACCCTAGTGGCCCTGACGGGGGTCTCTCCCACCGTTCAAGTCGCTGATCTGGTGGTAATCAATCGCGACGGTAAACAGGATAGTGTTGAAGATGTGTTTCGGTATTATGCGGTGGAGGTGGAGTTTACAGGGGTGGTGGCGAGTGGGCATTTTAGTACGAGTTATAGTCAAGTGATTGACTATACGAAGGTGAAGCATATGAGTGTGACGGACGTCAATGGGGACAATTTACCGGACATAGTAGTGATGGGTAATAGCGTAGTGAATGTAGGTCCGAATGATGGATTGCCTAA
>MGSF01000028.1:0-2424 GCA_001798715.1 Deltaproteobacteria bacterium RIFCSPLOWO2_02_FULL_50_16
TAGATGGTTTTCCCCAGTCGGCAATGTGCAGCTCACCATTTGGTTTCAGCACTCTCCGGATTTCTGAAAATGCGTTCAGTTTTTGTTTGCGGTTAAGATGATGAAATACGAGCGATGAAATGACCCGGTCAAACGAGGCATCCGGATACGGTAATGTGTTACCCTCGTAATGCGATAAGTCAACAGATACTTGTGCCTGTTGAACTTTTCTATGAGCCAGTGAAAGAATGTGCGCGTCAACATCAATTCCTTTTATTTCTATATCGGGACACATCTGTTTTGCCATAATGGATAAAGTGGCGGTGCCTGTTCCGAAATCAAGAATATGATGTCCGCTCTCTATTTTTGCCTGCAAAAGAAGTTGGGTTTTAAATTTTTTTTCGGGCAAAAAAGTAGATGCCAGCCAATCGTAATAATTGGTCAGCCAGTTGAATCGGAGCGCAGGTATGTAGTTGGGTTTGGTCATTTTCGGGACTGTTAGTATTAGGCCACGGGGGGGCGGCGACGGGCGATGGCCTTCATCGACATTGATTTCGGCAACTCTTTTTCCTCCTCAAGGCAACGAATAATATAACCCAGTGTCATAAAATAAGTCATGATGTCTGAAAATTTCTTCTGCTGGGGGGCCGATTTGACGCCGGTTTTTTTCAAATAGGATTTTGTGAATTGATTGAAGAGGGCCACCATGCCATCCCCGGCATGTTTCTTCGCGAGTTTGAGGATGTCAATACGTTGACTTTTGGGGTTTCTTACATTACGTAGGAAATTATAAGCGGCAGTTATTTTTTTCTTCATGGCTCGCTCCTTGTGGGGAGCATATTAACATACTGAGGAGGATCTATGTTGGCTTTTTTTTCCGTGGCCCCCAGCGATCATTGGGAACACATGAGTCTCTATGTGGCCAAGTCATTGGAGATCATCCAATTAAGCGGTCTTTCCTATCAATTGGGTCCGATGGGGACGACTGTCGAAGGAGAGCCCGAGGCCGTGTTTGAACTCATCAAGAAGGTTCATATCCATATGCGGCAGTATTCGAAGAGGATATCGACGATGGTCAAGGTTGATGACGACGTGACCCGTCCTTCAGGGCGACTGCAAGGGAAAGTGGCTTCCGTTAAGGAAAAATTGGGGAAAAGTTAAGGTTTGGGGCGGACGAGATTGTGGATCTCATTCACGTGAATGAGGTATCCCATCAGCATCAGATGGATCATGGGATCCAAGACCTCTTCGGATTCGTTGGGGAAGAGCTTGCGGACGTAATTTTTGAAGACGGACATAAGCCCCGTTCCCACATATTTTTCGATGATCTTGGAGAGGGTATCGGTCTGGGCCTTTGTCAGGGCGTTGATAAATTTTTCCGCCTTTGGGGCATCACCGGGCATCATGCCTCCTCATCCAGCCCAAGATCTCACATTTTTTCGCAAAAGACAAGATTTTGAATTCACAGGGCCTTGGCAATCTCCTCCAGGGCCTGTGGGTTTTCAATGGAGGCCAAATCCCCCACATCCTGTCCCAGATATTTTTTGCGAATGGCCCCGCGGACGATCTTTGCCGATCGGGTCTTGGGCAGGGCCGTGACAAATTTGAGATCCCTGGGTCTCAAGGTCTTTCCCATGATGGAGACGACATGATCTTTGAGGGTTTCTCGAAGAGCGTCGTTGGGGTCGATTTTTGATTTGAGGACGACAAAGCAGACGATCTCTTCTCCCTTGATATCGTGTGGCACGCCAATGGCCGCGGCCTCCGAGACGGTGGGGTGATCGATCAGGGCGGCCTCGATTTCGGCGGGGCCTGTTCGCTTTCCGGCCACCTTGATGGTGTCGTCGGCACGACCGTGGAGAAACCAGAAGCCGTCTTCATCCACCTTGGCCCAGTCGCCGTGATACCAGACGTCCTTCCATTTGGAAAAATAGGTATCCAGATAACGCTTCGGATCGTTTAAAAATCCCTTGGTCATCGAGGGGCCGGGTTGTTTGCAGACGAGGTGACCGATGCCCCCGCGAATCGGCCGGCCGTCCTCATCAAAGACATCGATATCCATTCCGAGGGCGGGTCCTTGAAGGGTGCAGGGTTTCAGGGGATGGATGGGGAGGGGGGCCAGGAGGCAACCGACGATCTCAGTGCCTCCGGAGATATTGATGATGGGACAGCGTTTTTTTCCGATCTTTTCAAAAAACCACATGTAGGAGTCGGGGTCCCACGGCTCCCCCGTCGATCCCAGGACCCGTAAGGTGGAGAGGTCGTGATCCTGGACCCACTTTTCATCCTCGCGCATGAGGAGGCGGATGGCGGTGGGGGAGATGCCCAGGGTCGTGATCTTGTGTCTCTCGACGATCTGCCACAACCGGTCGGGGTGGGGATAATTGGGGGCCCCCTCAAAAATGACAAAGGTCCCCCCATGGGCCATCACGCCAATGATCTCCC
>MGSF01000028.1:2460-5455 GCA_001798715.1 Deltaproteobacteria bacterium RIFCSPLOWO2_02_FULL_50_16
GGTCCCTTTCGGGCGCCCGGTGGTGCCTGATGTGTAGATGATGAGGGATCGATCCTCGGCCTCCAGTTTCTCGGTAGGGCACTGCGGATTTTGTGTGGGGATTTCTTTATGCCACCAGTGATCCCGTTTCTCCTGCCAGGGCGCAGGGGTTTTTGTGTGTTGGACGACGATGACGTGTTGAATAGAAGGGGTTTCGTCGACGGCCTCATCGGCGGTCTGTTTGATAGGAACGGTTTTGCCTCGACGGTAGCCGCCGTCGGTGGTGAAGAGAATCTTGGCCTTGGCATCCTCGAGGCGTGTGGCGAGGGCCCTGGCCCCAAAACCGGAAAAGACGGGAATCACCACGGCCCCTATCTTCAGACAGGCCAGAAAGGCCGTGATGAGTTCGGGGATCATGGGCATGTAGAGTCCGACGGTGTCCCCCTTTTGGACCCCCAGACTTTTGAGGTAGTTGGCACATTGGCCGACCTCTTGGGCCAGCGCGCCATAGGTTATTTTTTTGAAATCCCCGGAATCACCCTCCCAGATAAAGGCCGTTTTGGATGTCAGCCTTGGCAGGTGGCGGTCCAGGCAGTTGAGGACGATATTGGTTTGACCGCCACAAAACCACTCGGCCCAGGCAAAGCCCTTGGAGAGGTCCAAGATCTTTTTGTAGGGTCGATACCACTCCATGTGGAGGTCTTCGAGGCAGGCCTCCCAGAACCATCGGATGTCTTCGATGGATCTCTTGATGAGTGTCTTGTAATCGGGGATGTCATGCCTCTTCATGAAGCGGTGGATGTTGCTTTTTTGAATCATTTCAGGAGAAGGGCTCCAGATGATGTCTTTCATGACGTTCTGTATAGACAAAGTACCCAATAATTTCAAGAAAAACTGGACCTGTCCTGTCTTTATAATTCTTGATTTTTATCCCTCGAGGATGATTAATGCCGTTATGAAATGTTATCATGATCATGGTCCGAATCAGGACCGTGGGATGCGAGAATTGACGTGGTCATTTTTTGTGACCTTGGCCTATTTTGTCATTGAGGTCGTGGGTGGCTTTTTGACCGGGAGTCTCGCCCTCCTGGCCGATGCCGGACACATGCTGACGGATGTAGCGGCGATTGCCCTAGCCCTTTTTGCCGTGCTCATGGCCCACAGACCGGCCACCCCCAAAAAGACGTTTGGTTATCATCGTGTTGAGATATTGGTGGCCCTTTTTAATGGTATTTTTTTGTGGGTCCTCGTCGGATTTATTTTTTACCATGCCTATTATCGTTTCTTCGATCCCCCTCCAGTCAAAAGCCTGCCGATGTTTATCGTGGCCCTTGGGGGTTTGGCGGCCAATGGTCTCAATGTCTTCCTCCTGGCGCGATCGCGACACAAGAGTTTGAATGTCAAGGGGGCCTTTCTCCACGCCTTCTCCGATGCCTTGGGTTCGATAGGGGCCTGTGTGGCCGGTCTTATCATGATTTTGACCGAGATGTATTTTGTCGATGCCCTCGCCAGTTTCCTGATCGGTTTTTTGATCCTCTATAGTTCCTGGGGTCTCATCCGGGACTCGATCCATATCTTGATGGAAGGAACGCCCTTTCACATCGATCTTGAGGAGATTTGCAAGGCACTACGAGGGATAGAGGGAGTCAGGGATTGTCATGATATTCATGTCTGGACACTGACCTCGGGGATGGAATCATTGAGTGGTCATTTGATCATTGAAGGCTCTCACTCACGTCAAGCCATCTTGGAGGAGGCCCATGACATATTGGAAAGGCAATTTAACATCCATCACATGACCTTGCAATTGGAAGAAGAGGACCTCAAGAAGGAAGGGGCGGATAGTGGACCTTGATGGTGGTGTGGATGCCTCCCCGGATATTGAAATCTCCTTCAATCGTCATCGAGCGGGGCTGACAAGCCGCTACAAGATCGTCTAAGATCTGATTGATGACCTTTTCGTGAAAGGCCCCTTCTTGGCGGTAGGACCACAGATAGAGCTTTAGTGATTTCAGTTCAATACACAGTTCATGGGGGATGTAGGTGATCCTGAGGGTGGCGAAATCGGGTTGTCCTGTTTTCGGACAAAGACATGTAAACTCCGGGCAGTCAAAATGAATGGTATAATCTCGACTGGGTTCAGGATTGGGAAATGTCTCTAGATTTTTTGAGGGTTGAGTCGTCATTTTTTCTTACGAAATTGGTTCCGGGAAAAACGCCTTAATATACCCCAAAAGATCCAGGATGGACAAGACCCCAATGGGTCGTCCTTCCTTCATGACGGGGAGGTGACGGAAGCCCCCGACGGACATCTTGTTGAAGGCGATAGCGACGGAGATGTCCTCTGTGAGGGTTTCGGGGTTAGGGGTCATGACGGATCCTGCCTTGGTTTTCTTGACGTCTTTCTTTTGTGACAAGACCTTCATCAATATGTCTCTCTCCGTGAGGATTCCAATGAGTTCATTTTTTTCCAGGACCAGCAGACACCCTGCCTTTTTCTGCTTCATGATGTGAGCGGCCTCTAAAATGGTGGTGTTTTTCGAGATGCCGACAGGGGGTTGGGTGGGGACGTCTCCCACGCAAGTGTCTATAAGGGCCGTACTGGTCTTGCCCATGATTTCGATTTTTTCAAGCATTAAAGGGACAGTGTCTTCTCCGGCATAATGTGTATCCCCTGAACCTCGAGGGCTCTCTTTCAGCGAGACCGTCCAGGTATCCCCGCTATAAATCAAATCTTTCAAATGGCCTTTGCCCAATTTCTTTGTAGCCGCCTCCATTTGTTGTCGCAGGACGTCCGAGTAGGCGGGGCGTTCCACTTCTCGGAAGACCCCCAGGGCGATGGGAAATTGGGGTTGTGTGAGACGGGCGATCAGATGGGCATAAGAGGGGTCTTCGCGGTTAGCGTCATGGACCAATATGTCTTTTTCCGTGATGCCATTGTCTCCCAAGGTGACAACCTCGGGATCGATGCCGGAAAGACGTATGCCCTTGTTGCGGTCCTTGCCGAAGACGAGAG
>MGSF01000028.1:5530-13356 GCA_001798715.1 Deltaproteobacteria bacterium RIFCSPLOWO2_02_FULL_50_16
TGAAGACGTTGCAATTTTGGAGGATCTCGACAAAGGCCGAACCCTTGTGATGGGCGGCACGCAACAAGACGGCGTTTAAATTGTTGCTGTCCGTGTCAATGGCCCTTGCCACAAAAGAGGCCTCGGCCGCGATGGCGACGGACAGGGCATTTAAGGGTTGCTCGATGGAGCCGTAGGGACTCGACTTGGTGATTTTTCCCATCTCGGAGGTGGGGGAGTATTGACCCTTTGTCAGCCCGTAGATGCGGTTGTTGACTAAGAGAATCTTGATGTCCATATTGCGTCGGAGACAATGAATGAGGTGATTGCCGCCGATACTCAAGGCATCCCCGTCGCCCGTGATGACCCAGACCGAGAGATCGGGATTGGCGATCTTGATGCCAGAGGCAACGGTCGGGGCCCGCCCATGGATACTGTGAAATCCGTAGGTGTTCATGTAGTAGGGGAGACGGCTGGAACAGCCGATCCCGGAGACAAAGACGAATTTTTCGCGAGGGATGTTGAGCTCTGGCAGGACCTTTTGGATCTGGGCCAGGATGGCATAATCCCCACAACCGGGACACCAACGAACCTCCTGATCGGAGACAAAGTCCTTGCGGGTCGGTTTCGGAGATTCTGTATTGTCACTCATGGCCGTCATGGATCTCCTCGATTTTTTGCATAATCTCTCGTACCTGGAAGGGGCGGCCCTGTACCTTGGTAAACGACTGGGCGTCGACCAAGAAACGCGCCCGGATTAAGAGGGCCAACTGTCCCGTATTCATTTCAGGGATCAAGATCTTTTCAAAATTTGAAATAATAGTTCCCAGATTTTTTGGAAAGGGATTGAGGTGTCTTAAATGCACACTCGAGACGGAAAGCCCCTTGTTTTGGGAACGAAGGACGGCCGAGGTAATGGCCCCATAGGTGCTGCCCCATCCCACGACGAGGATTTTCCCCTTTTTGGGTCCCACCGTCTTGAGTTCGGGAATGTCCTCGGCAATCCTCAAGATTTTTTCCATCCTCAGGTGAGTCATCGCCTCATGGTTTATGGGGTCATAACTCACGCCTCCCTTGATATCCTGTTTTTCCAACCCCCCAATGCGGTGTTCCAGCCCCGGGGTCCCCGGAAGGACCCAAGGGCGGGCCAGCGTCTTTTCATCCCTCTGGTAGGGATTGAAGGGCTTCCCTGTTTTTTGCGTAAAATGTTTGACGGTGATCTTGGGCAGATCCTCGATGCGGGGCAGTTTCCAGGGCTCAGAACTGTTGGCGATATTACCGTCCGACAGATAAATGACCGGCGTCATGTGGTTCAAGGCGATGCGGAAGGCCTCCATGGCCATCTCAAAACAATCAGAGGGGGATTGAGGGGCGACGATGGCGATGGGGGAATCCCCGTTGCGCCCGAACATGGCCTGAAGGAGGTCGGATTGCTCCGTCTTCGTGGGCAGTCCCGTGGAAGGCCCTCCCCGTTGGACATCCACGATAACCAGGGGGAGTTCGGTCATGATGGCGAGATTGATGGCCTCACTCTTGAGGGCAAGGCCGGGACCACTCGTCGTGGTCAAGGCCAAGATACCGGCAAAGGAGGCCCCGATGGTTACCCCCATGGCCGCGATCTCGTCCTCGGCCTGGAAGGTCATGACCCCATAGTGTTTGTAGCGCGAGAGTTCGTGCAAGATGTCCGAGGCGGGGGTGATGGGATAGGAGCTGAGTAGCAAAGGGATCCCCGTCGATTGGGCCACGGCCGTAAAACCCAGCGAGACGGCCTCATTGCCGGTGATCTTGCGATAGGTCCCCGGCTCGATCTTGGCGGGAGGGACCTCATATCTCTCCGCAAACATCTCGGTGGTGAGACCAAAGTTATAACCGGCCTTCAGGGATTTGAGATTGGCCTCGGCGAGCTCTGGTTTTTTTCCAAACTTTTGCTGAATCCAGGTCGTTGTCGAATCCAAAGACCGGCCGTACATCCAGTACATGAGGCCCAGGGCGAAGAAGTTTTTGCAACGATGGATCTCCTTGGGCCCCAGTGGGGAATCCTCAAGGCTTTTGGCATTGAGGGTCGTGATGGGAACCAGATACACCCTGTATTCCGAGAGGGAATCGTCTTCCAGGGGATGGGTCTCGTAACCGGCCTTTTTGATATGGGATTCTGTAAAGGTGTCTTTGTTGATGATCAGGATGCCCCCTTTTTCCAGATCGATGAGATTGACCTTGAGGGCTGCCGGATTCATGGCGACCAGGACATTGGGGACATCTCCCGGTGTGCGGATGTCATGTTGTGAAAAATTGATCTGGAAGCCACTGACCCCCGGGAGTGATCCGGCGGGGGCACGGATCTCCGCAGGAAAATCGGGAAAGGTACAGATGTCATTGCCGGCAATGACGGCGGTGTTGGTAAATTGATTTCCCGTGAGTTGCATGCCGTCACCGGAGTCTCCTGCAAAACGGATCACCACTTGTTCTTTGGAGATGATGGGCTTTGAGACCCGCGCGGGTTCCTTGGAGGCATGCATCATGGTTTTTTAGGCCCCTTCAGGGGTTTGTGGAATGAGGGTAGGGTCGGGGGGC
This sequence comes from Deltaproteobacteria bacterium RIFCSPLOWO2_02_FULL_50_16, assembly GCA_001798715.1. Taxonomy (GTDB): domain Bacteria; phylum UBA10199; class UBA10199; order 2-02-FULL-50-16; family 2-02-FULL-50-16; genus 2-02-FULL-50-16. The sequence goes on from MGSF01000028.1 coordinate 8,081, forward strand.
TGGTTGTAGACCTCATAGGGAAAGTGTTCGGCAAAGTAATTGATGATATCTCGGGAGCGAACAAGTCCCAGAATCTCCCCCTCTTTATTCATAAGAGGGATGTGACGGTATCCCTTCTCTACCATCATACAAATCGTTTGGGCGATGGATTTTTCCGGTGACAGTGTGGTGACGGGGGAGTTCATGATATTTCCAATAGGGGTTTGTAAGTCGATATTTTCATCGATGACTCGATGAACCAGGTCGCGTTCCGTAAAGATTCCGGCAAGTTTTTTATCTTTCAGGATGAGGACACACCCTAAAGAGGTCTCATTCATCTTGTGGATGATGTCTTCGACCGTCTCCCCTATGTCGACCAAGAGAGGAGGGGTCAAAGGGAGGCGTGAGAGGGTCGTTTCACTGAGTATTTTTCTGAGAGGAGCAGGCATAATGGTAATCTTTTTCACAAAAGAGGCCCCTAAATCAAGGTTTTTTCTTTAGTCCTTTTGGGGATTTCTCTAAGGAAGTGCCGACAACCAACGGTGGGCCGTCACCACCAAAACATCGTTCTTTCCGTTTTTATAGATCTTTTTAACCCCTTCTTTTTTAACGAGCTGCACGGCCGGGATATTCAGAAAATTCTGAAAGGCCATCAAACTGGCCGCGGGAGTTTCATCCGAAAGCTTGATTTCTATCAAAAGAATTGGAAAAGAAAACCGGGTCTTCAATAGGTCTAGATCATACTCTGAAAAAGTCTTGACTTTTTCAGAGTACGCACTAAAAATTTTAGGGGATGGTTTCCCCATGGCCGCCCGGTGGAGGTCCTCATAAGGTCTCGTGTAGGGTCAATATCTGAGGATAGAGCCTTTTTCCCCTTTTATAGAGCTCTTGGTCTTCCGTAATGAGGGGGATCTGTTTCAAAGCGGCCATGGCCAGATAGCAGGCGTCATAAAAACTGGGGATGCCCTGCTGCTGAAAACCGAGAGCCTTTAAGATCAATTCTTTGTTCCAAACCAAGATTAATGGAAGTTTAAAGAAAACCTCTAAAATAATACTCAGCTCTGTCTCGCCCCATTCATGCAACTTCCTTTTTTTGGCCAGGACCAACCCCACCTCGAAATTAACCAGTGCCGGCATCCACAGAATGTTTCGAGAGTGAAGTATATCATCGAATAATCTCAGCTTCTCCTCCGTACATTCATCGGGACTCAAAGCTGTCAGGACCACATTGGCGTCGAGACAAACACCCTCTGACATCATAGAGATTTTTCCCTCTCATCACGCAATTCTCGCAGCAAACTAACAACAGAGGTCGTCCCCCCGTGTGGCTTCTTCCTTTTTTTCTTTTGATAAGCCCGTTGCATCGCTTCAATTTTTTGGATCAATGGGTGAGGTTTCCTGGCTTCTTCATCGGTTTCCCACTGTTCGTAGCTCACCAGGACCGCCATGGGCCGATTATGTTTACTGATCGTCACCGGCGTCCTCTCGTAAACACACCGGTGCAAGATTTCGCCGAAATGGAGTTTGGCCTCGGAGGCCGTGATGGTAGGGGCTGTTTCGGCTGTTTTCAGCATAAAATCAATCTAATCATTATTGATTAAAATAATCAATACTTAATTTATTTTGATTAAAATAATTATTATTGGCTCTATTATACTACTGGTATGATATAGTATTTATGGAAATAAAACGTAATCTATTCAATAGATTATGCAAGGACTTTAACACACCGTTCATCCATTGATACTTAAAGCGGATTCGTGTATTAAATAACTATGGGATTTCAATGTGGCATTGTGGGTCTTCCGAACGTCGGTAAATCGACGATCTTCAATGCCATGACGGCGGCTGGGGTGGCGGCGGAAAACTACCCCTTTTGTACCATCGAGCCCAATGTGGGCATTGTCCCCTTGCGAGACCCCCGCCTCGACAATATTGCCAGGATCTTTAAGCCCAAAAAAGTCACCCCGACTGTGGTCGAGTTTGTGGACATCGCGGGTCTCGTCAAGGGGGCCAGTCAGGGGGAGGGACTGGGCAACCAGTTTTTGGGACATATTCGGAATGTCAATGCGGTGGCCCATGTGGTGCGGTGTTTCGAGGATCCGGATGTGGTGCATGTCCATGAGGTCATTGATCCCCGGCAGGATATCGAGATCATCAACACGGAGCTTATCCTGGCGGATCTGGATTCTGTCCAGAAACGTCTGGAGAAGGTGGATAAGATGGCCCGTGTCGGGGACAAGGAGGCCAAGGAGAGATTGCCCCTTTATGAAAGGGTTCACAAGGCCCTCAATGAAGGCCATACGGTACGCTCTCTTGATTTGTCAGATGAAGAGAGGGGACAATTGGCCGATTGTTTTTTGCTCACCATAAAACCCACCCTTTATGTGGCCAATGTCTCTGAGGAGCAGCTCAAATCGGGCCATTTTCCCCTTCAGGTTATTCGGGAGATGGCGCAAAAGGAAAAGGTCCCCGTCATCGTCATCAGCGGCAAGATCGAATCAGAGATCGCCCTGCTGGAAGGCAAGGAGCGTCAGGTCTTTTTGGAGGACCTGGGTTTAAAGGAATCGGGTCTCGATCAATTGGGACATGCCGGTTACAGGCTTTTAAATCTCATCACCTTTTTTACGGCGGGGGAACCCGAGGCACGGGCGTGGACCGTGACCCGGGGGACAAAGGCCCCACAGGCCGCGGGGGTCATTCACTCCGATTTTGAAAAGGGTTTTATCAAGGCCGAGGTTTACCATTACGAGGATCTCATGGAGTTCAATGATCCCCACAAGGCCCAGGCCGCCGGCAGACTCCGTCTCGAGGGGAAGGATTATGTCATCCAGGACGGGGACATCGTCTACTTTCGTTTCAACATATGATTCCTCCCCCTTGAGGGGGGAGGATAAAGGTGGGGGAGAAAGGGCGCAACTTTTGGCATCTCATGTCGAAAAGGGGGTTTACGGAAGGATGGTTCCATGGCCTCAAATCCTATGGGTGGCGCCTACCCCTTGACGATGGGTTGGTCGCAGCCCCTCCCCCACCCGGCCCAGGCCCTTGATGATTTGTTTTCTCTTTACCTGAGACACCCCCTTGGTGATCCCCATGAATCGAAGACCGCCCTCCGGGCCCTTCAAGCCTCGGTGGGAGGGGCTGTTTCGGAAAGGGGGCAAACCGAGTGGGCCCTCCATTTTGTGCGGACTTATGCGAGCTTCGATGAGGTCCCTGGGCTCAGTCGCGATGGTTATGTCCCCGAACGGGAACTGGAAGACTTTGCACGAACCTTCCTGGGGAATCGGAATAGTCTCTATTCCTTCCTCTTAGGAGAGGCAGAACGGAATCCCAACGTCGCCTATGGTCTGGGCTTTCTGGGGGGGAATCTGAGAGCGGTGATGGACCGTGCCCGGGAGGTCCAAAGTGACGACATCCTCCGGGTCCAAGTGGAGCTCTTGATGGAAAGGCAGGTCGCGGGACGTTCCGCCTACGAGGCGGCCCTGCGGGGAACTCCTTCCCTCTACATCCGTGGCCCCTATGCCTTTGCCGTCAATCTCCCCGCCCCCGCCTATCTGGCTCCCCTGGGGGCCCGCCTCTGGTCTGATGCTGTTACCCAAGTGGAGCAAAGCTTTCGGACCCATACGGCCTTGGTGGCAGGAGAGGATGGAATGGACTTTTATCGGGTCCCCTTGGAAGAACTTCATTACCTCCCTCGGACTCGAGTGGAAGGGGCCTTGGAGTTGATGGGGGTGCTCCTCTCTCCCCCAAGAGGGACTCCCTTAGAAGAAGGGGCCCGTCGTCTCTTATTGGATGAGGTCATCCGTGGTGTGGAAGTTTATTATCTCCAGGGTCGTGAGGTCCCCGATCTGACGGATCGAGAAGACCTCCACGGTCCTTATTTTCGCGGGGCCGTGGAGACGGTGCAAAGACCACCGGTTTCCCCCATCACTCAGAAAGATGTCGCGGCTATTCTCCCCCGTCTTGCGGGCCTCCCTCCTGATCAATTGGACCTCATTTGGGATCACATGAATCCCTGGGGATCTAATAGGGTGACGGTCTTGGCCGAGCATCATCCTGCTTCGGGCCGTCCCCTCCTGGATATGATTGCGTATGTGACGGCCGTGAGGGCGGGAAGAATGCCTGAAGATCCCTCTCATCGTCAGGTCCTTTGGGAGGAGAGCCTAGCGGCCCTGGAACGTTCGCCAGCCCTGCAAGGCCTCATGGTCCCTTATTATTATCAACTCGCCGCGGTCTTAAATCCCCCACCTCCCGCTGAAGCTACCGGGAGGATGGCGATGGATGCCGGTCGGGTGGCCCCTGCAGCCCTGCGATGGGGAGAGGACCTTGTCCCCAGCGGGCCCACCGAGCGGGCCGATCGTTATTATGCCGCCGGCCTCCCTCGCGACCTCCTCGCCTGGCTCAGTCAAGTGGATGTGGATGCGGGGACCCGCGGGGTCATTATAGCCTCCTTAGGGACCCACCCTGAGGTCGATGTGGAGCAGCTTGCAGGGATCTTGGGACGGCATTACCCCCGTTTGGCCCGGACTGTGACCGAACAGGGGGCCCAAGCCTGGGAAAGTCCCTGGACACCGCAACGAGGGGTCACCGTCCGTCGAGTTCGACAACCCCGCAGTCCCACACGGGGTTCTTCCCCTCTACTGCCTCGGGATCCCTCGGGGACTCGAGGTCCCTCTGGAAGGCGGGGGCCGAAGAAGTAACCTGGACTTTCGAAAATCCTATATTTTTCATTTTTTTCAACTCCACAATTTTTTAAGCAACTTTTTAGGTCTTTCCGCGAAAAAGTCGCCAGCTTAGGTTTTTTTGTCTGCAAGTACTGGTAAGGGAGGGAGGTTCCAGTGCCTTCCCCTAAAATTTAGAGATATCAAGAATTGGGTCCAAACGGCTTGGAGGTAGTACCATGGCACCTTCTGATCCTATTTTGGGATTCACCACACCCGAACTGTCCGCAGTTCGACTCACACCCTATGAGGGGGCGATCGATCAGATCCTGGATCGAGGACACCCCTCAGAAACCCTCTTTCAGATCTTGGGTTCGCTTCTTCCCTCTATTTCATCGGCCCGCCAGGAGGCCTATAACGGTTTTCTTGAAGCCCTTCACTCGGATCCGGAAGGGGATCGGGGGGGATTAAGAAGTTTGCTCGCGGCCGAGGCCCAGGGAAATCCCGATTTGGCCTTCAGGCTTTCCGTCCTGGCGAATCAATGGGATCAAATCGCGCCTCAAGTCAGTGAATCACGTCCCGAGGTAGATCCCGCCTTTCAGACGGCGGTCGGACGTTTCATGGCCCATTTTGAAC
>MGSF01000029.1 GCA_001798715.1 Deltaproteobacteria bacterium RIFCSPLOWO2_02_FULL_50_16
ATAAGCGGGATACGAATCCAACCAAGAAGCATGGGAATATTCCGCTATAAGAAACATGTTCAAAAAAATATTAATAGCCAATCGCGGGGAGATAGCCGTTCGGATCATCCGGGCCTGTCGTGATTGGGGCATCAAGACGGTGGCCATTTATTCGGAGGTCGATCGCGGGAGTCTCCATGTCCGTTTTGCTGACGAGGCTTATTGCGTGGGCGCCCCTCCCGCCTCGGAAAGTTATCTGAAGATGGAGGCCATTTTGGCAGTGGCCAAAAAGGCCAAGGTCCAGGCCATCCATCCGGGCTATGGGTTTTTGGCTGAAAATGCGGCCTTTGCCCGTGCCTGTCAGAAGGAAAAGATAGTTTTTATCGGTCCCTCGCCTGTCGCCATGGAGCGTATGGGGGGGAAGGTGTCTGCAAGAAAACTGGCCCTCCAGTCCGATATCCCCGTTGTTCCGGGACAGGAGAGGGCCTTGAAGGACCTGAAAGAGGCTGAGAGGGCGGCCCAAGAGGTGGGCTATCCCATCATGCTCAAGGCCGTTATGGGGGGCGGGGGAAAGGGGATGCGGCTTGTGAAGGAGACCTCCGAGCTCAAGGCCGCCTATTCGCTCGCCACTTCGGAAGCCTTGCAGTCTTTTAAAGACGGTTCCCTGTACATCGAAAAATACATCGAATCGCCCCATCATGTCGAGATTCAGGTGATCGCGGACGAGCAGGGTCATGTGGCGGCCATTGGAGAGAGGGAATGTTCGGTGCAAAGGCGCCATCAAAAGATCATCGAAGAGGCCCCGTCGCCGTTTATTTCACAAAAAACGCGCCGGGCCATGATGGAGGCCGCTGTCCGCCTGACGCGAAAGTCCCAATATGTCAATGCGGGGACCTTGGAATTTTTGGTGGATGCTAGGCAAAATTTCTTCTTTCTGGAAATGAATACGCGTCTTCAAGTGGAACATCCGGTGACCGAGCTTGTGACGGGACTTGATCTTGTCCATCTTCAGATCGCTGTGGCGGCCGGAGAAAGGCTGTCATTGCCGGAGATTCCGCCATCTCCTGCACGGGCCGCCATCGAATGTCGTATTTACGCCGAAGATCCAATGAACGGTTTTTTGCCCAGCCCCGGAAGGATAAAAGAGGTACGCCAGCCCGAAGGACCGGGGGTGCGTGTCGATGCGGCCGTTTTTTCAGGGAGCGAGATCAGTATTTATTATGACCCCATGGTGGCCAAGTTGCTGACATGGGGAGATACGAGGGATGTCGCTCTAGCCCGCATGCAAAGGGCCTTGGGTGAATATCATATTTCTGGCATCAAGACAAATATAGGTTTTCTCCAGGAGATCATTGATCATCCTGTTTTCAAAAAGGGAATATACGATACACACTTTATCGAGAAACATTTTAAGGATCGGAAAAGAAAATCCCATCCGGATCTTGAAAAGGTCGCTGTCATGGCGGCGGGAATTTCTCGCGTCCTTCGGCGCAAGCAGAGAGGGCTTGTTTCCGGTCCTTCGGAAGGGACCCCCTCCGTCTCCTTGTGGAGGTCTCTGGGACTGAAATCCGAAAGAAGGAAATTTTCATGAAGTTTCGGGCCAAGGTCCAGAATAATTCTTATTCTCTTGAAGTCGGTTTTTTGGATGACTCCCGCTATAAACTGTGCATAGGGGGTGAGAATTTTGAGGTGGATGTCTGTCATCCCGAAGAACAGGTCATGTCCCTCATTATCAATGGTCGATCCTATGAGGTTTACCAATCGGAGACGGAGAAAGAATCCTCTTATCAGGTAGGGTCCCATACCTTTGTGGTTCAATTGGAGGATCCCTTTGAGGTGAAGCAGGGCAAAGGGACAAAGGCTGAAGGAGGGGTCAAGGCTGTGACGTCTCCCATGCCGGGTCGTATCGTGTCGTTAAGGGTCAAGGTGGGGGAAAAGGTGGAAGAGGGGCAGGGGGTGATCGTTGTTGAGGCCATGAAGATGGAAAATGAGCTGATGGCCCCTTTTAAGGGAATCGTTAAGGAAATTAAGGTCAAAGAGGGTGCGGCCGTTGATTCGGGTCAGGAACTCGTTGTGATTGAGGGGTAATTGAGTGAGTGCTTAAGCACCTAAACAACTTATGCATCGGACAAAAAGACAATGGCATGAAGAAACGGTCAAACCCTTTCTCGCCAAGAAGCCTGAGAGAAAACCTTCTTTTAAAACAACATCAGGGATAGAGATTGAACGTCTGTACACCGAAGATGATGCCAAGGCCGATTATCTCAAAGACCTCAATTTTCCGGGACAGTATCCCTTCACACGCGGTATCCAGCCCACGATGTATCGGGGGCGCTATTGGACGATGCGCCAGTATGCTGGTTTTGGTTCGGCGCAGGAAACCAACAATCGCTTTCATTATCTTCTAGATCATGGACAAACGGGACTCTCCGTGGCCTTCGATCTTCCCACCCAGATGGGTTTGGACTCTGATGACCCTAGGGCCTCCGGTGAGGTGGGGCGTGTAGGTGTGGCTATTGACACCCTAGAGGACATGGAGACCCTTTTTGATAAAATCCCCTTAGATCGGGTGTCGACCTCCATGACGATTAATGCAACGGCCTCCATCCTTCTCTCCCTTTATATTTTGGTGGCTGAAAAACAGGGTGTAGAAAGGTCCCTTTTAAAGGGGACGGTCCAGAATGATATCTTAAAGGAGTATATTGCCCGGGGGACGTATATTTATCCGCCGCAGCCGTCGCTTCGAATGACGACGGATCTTTTTCAATATTGTCAGAGGCATTTGCCCAAATGGAACGTCATCAGTGTGAGCGGTTATCATATTCGTGAGGCAGGTTCGACGGCCGTGCAGGAGGTCGCCTTTACCCTGGCCAATGGGATAGCCTATCTGGAGGCGGCTTGCGAGGCGGGATTGAACGTGGATGATGTGGCTCCCCAGGTCTCCTTCTTTTTTGCGGCCCATAGTCATGTCATTGAGGAGATTGCCAAGTTTCGTGCGGCACGTAGGCTCTGGGCCCGTATTATCAAGAAACATTTTAAATCCGAAAACCCGCGGTCGGCCCAACTTCGCTTTCATACTCAAACGGGAGGAGTCACCCTTACGGCACAGCAACCGGCCAATAATATCGTCCGAGTGACCTTGCAAGCCTTAGCCGCTGTCCTCGGGGGGACGCAGTCTTTACATACGAACAGTATGGATGAGGCGCTCGCCTTGCCGACGGAGGCATCGGCCCGTCTCGCCCTGAGGACACAGCAGATCATTGCCAAAGAATCTGGGGTGGCGGAGACGATTGATCCCTTGGCGGGGGCTTATGCCATAGAATCCCTCACCCATGAAATAGAGAGCCAGGCAGAAGATTATATTAATAAGATTCGGGAGATGGGCGGGATGCCGGCGGCGATTGAGAAGGGTTACATCCAGGAAGAAATCCAAGAGAGCGCCTTTCTATTTCAAAAAGATGTGGAGGGCCGAAAGAGGATTGTCGTGGGGGTCAATGATTTTGTCCTGGAAGATGAAAAGATGCCTGAGACATTAAAAATAAATCCGCGACTCGAACAGGAGCAAATTAAAAATCTCCGGGCCTGGAAGGCCGGTCGTAATCAAAAGAAGACCCGGGCCTCTTTGGGGATTTTGGGAGAAAAGGCCAAGACCGGGGAAAACCTGTTTCCCTTTATCCTGCAGGCCCTTCGTGACAAGGCTACCCTGGGAGAGGTCTCAGGAACGCTTCTCAAGGTTTTTGGCAAATACCGAGAAAGAGCTATTTTGTGATTTTCGGATGGATTTGTATCAAACCGATTCTGATTTTATTTTTTTCTTCCTTGTTATCCAGACAGCCATCAAACTGATTTCATAGAGACACAATAAGGGGATTGCCATCAAAATCTGGGAGAGGACATCGGGACCTGGCGTCATGAAGGCCGCGACGATAAAAATGATGACGATGGCATAACGGCGGGTTTTTTTGAGATCCTCATAAGTGACGAGGCCCAAATAGGCCAGAAAGTAAATAAAAAGCGGCATCTCAAAGGTGAGACCAAAGGCCAATATCATCTGAATGGAGAAATTCAAATATTCCTTCATTTGGGGGAGAAACTGGATTTCCGTTCCTGTGAGGAGTTGGATAAAAAACCGGAAGGCCAAAGGAAAGACGATAAAATAACCAAAAAAGGCCCCGCCCACAAAAAACAAGGTCGAGGAAAAAACAAAGAGAAGGGTTGCCTGCTTTTCATTTTTATAGAGTCCGGGGGCAATGAAGCCCCAAAGTTGGTAAAACAGATAGGGGAGGGAGATAAAAAAACCGGCCAAAAAGGCCACCTTAAAATAGGTGATCATGGCCTCCAGGGGCGTTGTTGTGATGAATTTTGAGGAATCTGGCAGGACCTTTAAGAGCGGGATTTGGAGAAAGCGGTAAATGGGTTTCGCAAAAATAAGGCCCAAAACCATGCTCGTGGCTAAGGCAATGCTCGCGCGGATCAGGCGGGAACGAAGCTCTTGGAGATGACTAATAAAGGTTGTGGGTGGGTGTGTCATGGGGTTTGTCCGTTTCTTCTTTGGGGAGGTCAGAAGGTCTTGGAGCGGGTTGAGGGAAGGGGGATGGCGGGGTTTTGGGTAAGGTGTTTTTCAATTCGGCATCAAATTCCCTTTTGACCGTGTTGGTTGTCTCCATGATTTTGCGATACCAGTGACCCAGGGTAGTGGCCACTTGAGGAATCTTTTCGGGGCCGATAAACACAATGGCGACGGCAACAATGACTAAAAATTCCCACGGTCCAAGACCAAACATGATTTCTCCTCCACAGCACCTAAGCACTTAAGCACCCAAGCACTTAACCACACCCTTCTTCCTAAACTCAATTGATTTTTTTGGTGATTTTTCTTAGAGTTTTTCCATGAATTCTGTGGCGGTCATCACCGATCCCCTTTATTTGGAACATAATATGGGGCCCCATCATCCGGAGTCTCCGGATCGTTTGAGAGTTCTCTATAAGATGCTTCGCGAATCCCCCGTGGGGCAAAAGGTCAAAAGGCTGTCCCCCCGTCTCGCGACACACGACGAGCTTCAGTGGGTTCATAGCCCGGCGCACATTCAGCACCTTGCCGACACAAAAGGGAGGAGCGTCCCTCTGGATCCAGACACCTCTACCGCACCTCGGTCCTATGAAACGGCCCTCTTGGCAACGGGTGGTTTGTTGGTGGGGATTGAGGCGGTGATGGAGATGGAAGCCGATCAGGCCCCTTCGTGGAACTTAAGGACGCCTGGAGCACCGGAGGTGCATTGCGCCTTTGCCTTGATAAGACCCCCCGGCCATCATGCTGAGCGTGATCATGCCATGGGATTTTGTCTTTTTAATAATATCGCGGTGGGGGCCGAGTATCTTATAAAACGCCACGGTCTTCAAAAGATCTTGATTGTCGACTATGATGTCCATCATGGAAATGGAACCCAGCATGTCTTTTTTATCTCCCTTCATCGCTATCCATTTTATCCGGGAACAGGTTCCGCGCGTGAAGAGGGAGAGGGCCCCGGCCGCGGCTACACGCGCAACATCCCATTTTCCGGCGGCCAGGGGGATGAGGAGTATTTGAGGGCCTTTGAGGACACGATCGTCCCCTTGGCCTTGGACTATGGTCCCGACTTTATCTTGGTCTCTGCTGGCTATGATGCCCATGAGCGAGATCCCTTGGGAGGGATGAATGTGACGGCTCAAGGATTTGCGGCCATGACGCAAAAGATTTTAGAAGTGGCCAAGAAAAAATGTCGGGGACGATTGGTGTTAAGCCTAGAGGGGGGATATGATTTGCAGGGTCTTAGGGAATCGGTCGAGGCTTGTTTGGGAGTCCTTGCCCCATAAAGAGGGGCTACTTCGCTGCCGCTGTACCCGCAATCCTCACGTACTAAAGAATGGGAAATCCTTGATTTCTTAGAAGATTTGGGGTTTAAGAAAGAAACAAATATGTCAACGGACTTTTAGGCAAAAGGTAAACTTCATCATTGCGGAGAAGGAGAAGGATGTCGAGGCTGATGTGAGCAAGTTGGAGCGGGAGATAGACCGGTTGGTGTACAATCTCTACGGCCTGACCAAGGAAGAAATTGAAATTGTGGAAAGGGCTGGTGCTTGAGAATGTGTTTTTGCCCCATCATCGACTATAGCATTTCATTTTTTTCTTCTGTCACGCCTAATCCAAGCTTTTTGTCGGATGTGGCCGCATTTGAGGCGGCCATCATTGCCCTTTTGGTTCCCCTGAGCATTGAAATCGTTTCAAAGATATCTGAACGCTATAATTCTGATGTGATAACACGCAATTTTGAAAACAACTTTTGGAATAAGTATCTACCTCCTTTGTTATTAATAAATATTTTCATCGCTATTGCGTTACGATTCATTGCGAAGGAATCGAATAACTCGATATTGTGGAATTATGCCGCATGGGCAGTATTAGTTTTTTTACTGTTCGTTGCTTTCGGGATTTACTGTGTCATACGGCGCATTAAAAAATTTGTGGGTGATCCTAAAGCAGTGATCGATCAATTATACAAGGACGTAGGGGAATCTCTTGAATAATAAAACTGCAACAAACAAGCAAAGGAAGCTCGTAGGGTCCTTGAAGGGGATTGGAGACATCCTCGTGTATGAAACACGAAGACAGGAAATCGAGCTCGTCTTGAAAGGGCTGGGAAAAATAAGGAACGCTCTTGAACGAATATTTGAAATACAGATAAAGGACCCACTAAAGTTTGAAAAATTGATAGCCAGTCCAGAATTTCATGAGCTCTATAGAAAGGATGAAAAAGAAGCACAACTTCGCCTAGTCTTTAAAGCCGATGATTACATGATCGGCTTTTCAACACCCGTGAACCAAATCGTCCGAATTTATGAG